>JAILEM010000110.1 GCA_024687745.1 Lachnospiraceae bacterium | reverse complement strand
AACTGCAGGCAGAAAACAATGCATTAAAAAAAGAAAAATCAAAGCTCTTAAAAGATCTGCAGATGCTGATAGGAAAGTATATGGAGGAGTGACATGAATCCCGAGGATCTGAGACTTGTTGAAATCGAACAGACCAAGTCAAAAGAAGAACTGCTTGAGATCATAGTGACGCTCAAGAAGGAACTTTACGGCAGTAAAAGCTACCGCATCGAAAATGATGCTGCACTTATGGAAATGAACCGTGAATTCATAAAAGTTAAGGACGAGAGAGATCGCCTAAAAAAGGAAAACCATGATCTCAAAGCAGCACTGATCCTCGCAAATGAACAGTCAAAGCTGAAAACAAGAAATCTTTTCGGACGCAGCAGCGAAAAGCTGTATGATCTAACAGATATGGATCCCGAAATTGAAGAAATCGACGAGGCAGAGACAGATATCATTGATTTTAGTATAGCAAAAGAAAAAACACATCACACTCGGGAAAATATCCGGCATACCGGGAAAAAGTCCGTTGGAAATAGAAAAGAACTTCTTGACAGGCTTCCCCAACAGGACAGATTTCTTCTTGATACTGAATCCCTGGATGCGGAATACGGTCAGGGAAACTGGCGTATTGCATTCTGGCGCAGACACCGTGTGGTCGAAAAAAATCCTGTCGTTTACTATACCTTAAACACCTATACTCCTGTTATATCAGTCGGTCTTGAACATATGCTTTACACAGTACCATACAGTTCCATTCTTCCGGGCAGTTATGCATCAGCATCACTCCTAACAGATATCGTTTATCAGAAATTTTTCATGGCAGGTACTTATTACCGTCTTGAACATTCACTTGAAAACTTTGGGGTGTCAATATCCCGCCAGACCATGTCCAACTGGCTTCTGTATTTTTCATCAAACTATTTTTCACAGATACAAGACCATATGCATGATCTTCTTATGCTCAGTTCCTATCATCAGTGTGATGAAACCACTATTCGCGTTAACAACGATGGAAGGAAAGCCGGATCAAGAAGCTATTTTTGGGTGCATATCACAAGTGAGCTTTTGAATACTCATCCCATTGTTGAGTTTTGCTATGAACTTACGAGGGGTACCGATCACTTAAGGAAGTTTTATGAGGATTTTGAGGGGTTCATAACCTGTGATGCGTACTGTTCCTATAGAATACTTGGTGAGGAAAATATGGATGTTATCATCATTTGCGGATGCATGATGCATATGAGACGAAGATATGCCCAGTCTCTGGCACTTATAGATAAATCCTCTATGACAGATGATGAAATCAGTCAACTCATGGAAGTTAAGGCATTAGGATTAATAGGACAGATTTATGATACAGATGAAAAGCTCAAGACATATGCGGCTGATGAACGGAAGGCAAAAAGGGATACAACAGTCAGGCCGCTTGTTGAAGCTTACTATGAATATATAGAAAGTCTTGATACGGATAATCCGGGAATGAGCAACAGATTAAGGGATGCCATAAGATACTCTCTTAACCAGAAGATATACCTATGTAGATTCTTAGAAGATGGGAATGTTCCTATAGATGACGGAGCTACAGAAAGACATATCCGAAGTCTTGCGATAGCAAGAAACAACTTTCTCTTCTGCAGTTCTGTTAAGGGAGCAGAAGCTGTAGCTACAATGTTTACGGTTATAGAAACAGCAAAAGCGAATAAAGCAAATGTATATCTTTATCTCAAATATATATTTGAGGAAATCTCCAAACACGTATACAACAAAAAGTTTGAAAATCTGAAAGACATGATGCCATGGTCCGATGCATTCAAACTTTATGAACAATCCCATAGAGATATGCTGGTTCCGGATACAGGACCAACCGAATATAAAGAACGACCAAAAACTCCACCTAAAATCCCTGATAAAAGAATAAGTGCATAAAAAAGCCTTGATCCATTAAAGGATCAGGGCCGATTCGAATGACTTTATATGATATCAGACCAGGCGGCGATAAAATAGACGCCTAATATTTGACGCTTACGTGGATTCTAGAACAAATTATGCGAAGGACATTGTACGCCAGGTACATGAAGCATATTCCTCTGCGGTAAAGGTGTTTGATACACCGGGGGATAATATCAAGGAATATTGTCTGCGGTCCCCCGGGGTGTGGAAAAACATATGTATGGGAATGTCTGAAAGAGATTTATCCACGTATACTATTGGTGGATGCTTCAAATCCGACAAGAGTTGCATTTTAAACCACGAGTTGATTGATTCTAAGGCGTGTTGGAGATAAAATAAGATTGTAAACAGTTCACTGAACTGAATTAAAGAATCGATATTAGGAGATAACGTAATCAGAGAACGGGATATTTATGCCCAAATCTCTGGCTCCTAATATCGGTTCTTTTTTTGTACCTTGAAAACTATATATCGCTCTCCTTCACAGAAGGGATCCGGGGAAGCATCCGCGAAGACCCATCGCAAAGACGATGTCGAGCGTGCCAAGGAATAGCCGACGAGAGGAAATGTAAACACTTAGAATTTTCACTTAAATGAAAGGAGACAAGCTTATGAATAAGAGCATTATCAAGAACTACAAAGAAGTCAAACTTGACAGTAATGGATGCGGGGAAGATCGTTTTTACAAGAATCCTCTTACCAGAGCTTTTCAATATGAATACGCACTTTATCTTACCGTTGCTGCACTGTTTGAATCTGTAAGATGCAAGTCAATGTGCGTGGAAAGTTTGAAACTGTACTTTATGGAACTCGGACATAAGAAGGATAATACCGAAAACAACAAGGATCAGGTCAAGGAAAGTGGTTCGAAGAGCAAGAATACGCGCGAGGATCTATTGGCAGAGATGGAATCACTCGTAAGCAGAGATGTCATAGGACATATTGTCTTCCCGATGATGCATATATGTTCAGCAGAAGTGAGAACACTATTAGAAGAAGACGGTACACACAGCTTCATTTTCACGGATGACATCTACGGCTTTAAGATCCACCTTGATATCCCAAGGAAAGGACATCCTAGAAAGATAGAAGTAACGGATCTGGGAGAAAAGGAGCAGGTGAATGATCGTTCGGGGATTGTTCGTGCGGCACTCGGAAGTGCCGCATGAGTTTTGGATTCATCAATGACGGAAAGATAACAGAGAACGAAAAAGAGAGGTGATTTAATAATGCATAGAATATTGGATCGAGACAGCACTTGCCAGCACATAAAACGGATAAGTGATGAAAATGGAACAACTATAGAGCTATTATCAGAAGAGATGAATGTTTCCAAACAAACAGTATACTCGTGGTTTTCAGGTAAGAAGATGCCGTCTATTGATCATTTGATCGAACTGGCAGATATTCTGAACGTTTCAATTGATGAGTTGATCGTAACAAAACGATATAGTATTGATGAATGATTTCATTAAACTGCGGGTTGATTGAAGGCAGG
>JAILEM010000074.1 GCA_024687745.1 Lachnospiraceae bacterium | reverse complement strand
ATCAATAGCCAATAACCGTCTGATCATAGCACTGTTCCTTACAATGCTCTGCTGTATAGTACTTGGAATGGGAGTTCCCACAACGGCCAATTACTGTATCATGGCTGCAACCTGTGCACCGATACTCATCAGGATGGGAGTGCCTGCAATAGCCGCTCACTTCTTTGTTTTCTACTTTGGTATAGTTGCAGATATAACTCCTCCTGTAGCCCTGGCTGCATACGCAGGTTCTGCCATAGCCAAATCAAATCCCATGAAGACCGCTTTTAATGCTTCAAGACTGGCGATCGCCGTGTTCATAGTTCCGTATGTATTCTGCTTTGACCCGGCACTTCTGCTCATAGATACTACTATGATAAAGGTGATACAGATGGCGGTAACATCACTGTTAGGTATATTCGGAGTGGCAGCGGGACTTGAGGGATATATTTTCAGGAAGATGAACATTGTGATAAGACTTATGTTTGTTGCAGGAGGTCTTCTTCTTATAATCCCGTCACTTCTGACGGACGGGCTCGGTATTGCGCTTATAGCGGCCGGATTCTTATATCAGTATTTTAACAGGGTACATGAATGAGATATATAAACGCTTTTATCTACAGAGGAAGAGAAGAAGGCTTTTCTCACGGCGGATTTGAAACTAAGGATGGCCTTTTCTCTTCTCTGTTCTTTTATCCCGAAAATGAAAAGGAAGCACCCGGTGGCGGAGATGACTGTATGGACCTTGAGGGAGCCTATGTGATCCCGGGACTCATAGATGTTCATATTCACGGAAGTATGGGAGCGGATTTTTCGGATGCAGGGAAGGAGGATCTTATTAAAATGGGAGAGTATCTCCTCCTTCACGGAATAACCTCATTTGCGCCGGCATCCATGACTTTTCCGTTGGAAAAGCTTGCAAGGGCATACAGATTGGCAGCAGAGATACACGATAAGGATCCTGAGAACTGTTCAAGACTTGCAGGGATATATATGGAGGGACCCTTTCTTTCCAATAAACGAAGGGGTGCGCAAAATCCCAAATACCTTAAGGCTCCCGATATATCTTTATTTAAGGAATTGTATGATATCAGCGGCGGTCTTATAAGGATTGCAACAATAGCACCGGAATTAAGGGGTGCTTTAGAGTATATTAAATATGTATCAGATATCTGTACAGTCTCCGTTGCACATACGGATGCATCCTATGAACAGGGAAGGGCTGCATTTGATGCGGGAGCCAGACAGCTTACCCATCTTTATAATGCAATGTCCCCTCTTCATCACAGAAACCCCGGAGTTATAGGAGCCGGGGCAGAGAGGGATGATATACGGGCAGAGCTTATCTGTGACGGGATACATGTTCATCCTTCTATGGTGAGGCTCTCATTTAAGCTGTTCCCCGGAAGGGTCTGTCTTATTTCTGATGCCTCGGAATGTACAGGTATGCCTGACGGCGTATATGAGCTTGGTGGCCAGGCTGTTTATCTTAAAGGGAGAAGGGTTACCCTTGAGGACGGTACTATCGCGGCCTCTGCATCTGACCTTTATGACTGTATGCTGAAAGCGATAAGCTTCGGTATTCCTGTAAAAGAAGCAGTATATTCGGCAACGCTTGTTCCCGCAAAGGCGGTTGGGTGTGATGATAAAGCCGGTTCCATTGAGGAAGGCAAATGGGCCGATTTTGTTATCTGTGATAAGGAGCTTAACCGCATACAGGTATTTAAGGAAGGAAAAAGATATTAAATAAACCGGAGAGATTTAATTATGGATAAGATTTGTGATTTTTGCAATGCCCAATATGATGACAGTCTCGATAACTGTCCTCACTGCGGAGCTCCGAATTCTTCCGTGAGAAGAGGAGAGGGAGTGCCCAGAACCATAGAGGAATTAAAAAAATGGTATACAGACCATAATCTTCCGCCTGAAGAGACCACAAGGTTCTTTATCGGAACAGATTATAAAAAACCCAAGGCTTTCGGAATATATAAGGACGGTAATTCCGGTGATTATGTGGTTTACAAGAATAAGGCAGACGGGTCAAGGGCAGTCAGGTATCAGGGTAAGGATGAATCCTATGCCGTCAATGAGATCTACCAGAAGCTTAAGGATGAGATAGCAAGGCAGAAGGGCCGTAATGACGGTAAAAGATCCTCCAAAAGAAGCCTTAAGAAAAAACTCAGTATGTTCTGGAGCAGCCTTGGTATTCTTATATTCGGCTTTTTGGCAGCATTGACCTTTTTTGGCGGATTTCTGGCAAAATATGCGATAGTTCTTGGCGTTATTGCTATAGGGATATATATCTATCTTTCATTTAAAAACGGAAACAGGGATCCAAAGCCTCTTATTACCCGTTCCCTTTTGATACTCGCAGTATGTGTCCTGCTCACCATGACTTACAAATGGATGGAGCCGGCAAACAAGGATGGATATTACAATATCGCCGGAAATACATATTACAGCAGGGATGATAAGTGGTATACCTATGATCCTGTCTATGATGACTGGTATTATTACGGAGTTTTTCCGGATATATCCGAGGGAACTGATTATTCTGATTATTATGAAGGCCATTACAGCTATTCC
>JAILEM010000053.1 GCA_024687745.1 Lachnospiraceae bacterium | reverse complement strand
GAGAAACACAAAAAGCCTGCCACCATGACAAGCTCTTTCATCCTGTATGAAGAATACACCCAGCCTATACGACTGTCTGTATAAATACTGCAGGCCATCATATTAAGATGAAATGCGGCATATAAACCTATTATCCAGATTTTAGATAAGATACCTTTATCCTTTATGGTCATAGTAATTTATACATGTCCTTTGCTTCTTCTTTTTTAACTGTTTCTTTTACCGAGATAACCTCTACCTTTACGGGTTTTGTACCAAACTGTATCTCAAGCACATCCCCCTCCTTTACCTCAGCTGAGGCCTTGGCTATCCTGCCGTTTATGGTAACCCTTCCGGCATCACAGGCCTCATTGGCGACCGTCCTTCTCTTTATTATCCTTGAAACCTTTAAATATTTATCAAGTCTCATTCCTGTCCTCTCAAATCCATCTCTTCAGCTATAAATCCTGTAATACAAAAAGCAGAGAACCTCCTAGTCCTCTGCTTTCATATGATCTGTTAAAAAATTACTTATTAACGATATCCTTTAAAGCCTTTCCAGCCTTGAACTTAGGAGCCTTTGAAGCCTTAATCTTCATAACTGCACCTGTCTGAGGATTTCTTCCTTCTCTTGCTGCTCTCTTAGCTACTTCGAATGTACCGAATCCAACTAACTGAACCTTTCCACCCTTCTTTAATTCCTTAGATACAACTTCTGTGAAAGCCTTAACTGCCTTCTCAGCATCTTTCTTTGATAATCCAGCCTGGTCAGCAATAGCTGCAACTAATTCTGTCTTGTTCATTAATATTTCCTCCTAATTAAATATGTGAGTCTTTATGAGCATTCATCGAATGCTAATAATATTTATATATGGTTTGACCTTTAATGTCAAGGAATAATTCGCAAAAACCCTACAAAATAATAGAAATTTGAGCATTTTTAACGAATTTTCATCCGCTTTTCTATTTATTTATATCTCATATCTCCAACCGTTGTCACGCAGTAACTTTCTTAACTCCTTATAGTCGGCAAATACATATTCCACAGCCATCCAGAAATCCTTTGAATGGTTCATGTACATAAGGTGGCACATTTCATGCACTATAACATAATCCACTATATCCGTATCAGCCGCTATAAGCTTTACATTAAGATTGATATGTCCTCTGGATGAACAGCTCCCCCACCTGCTCTTCACATTACGGATGGTAAGTCCTGTCATCTCCTTCATACTTATATTATTTCTTATCGCATAACCTTTTATCAGGGGCATATATAGCTCTATCTGTTCAAGGGCATACTCCTTTAACTTTTTATACCACAGACGGCTGAGCCTCTTTCTGACCTCATCCTCGGAATCATCGGTTGTTTTTATATGTATGACTCCATCAGGCAGCTCCTTTATTCGGTCGCAGGCAGCCTTCTCTATTTCAAGCCGGTATTCCTTCCCCAGACATATATGGATGTCCCCGTTCCTGTAGCTCTTCTTTTTTTCCTCAAGATGCCTCCTTGCGGTTTCACTCTTTTTAAATATCCACTCGGCCCTTTCATCCACAAATCTCTTTATTTCACCGTTAGTTACCCATTTTGGGGCCTTTACCGTAACCGTCCCGTCATCATTTATCCGAACTGAGAGAGTTTTACGTTTTTCTTTCTTATATTCATATTCTATTGACTTGCCGTCAAACCAAACTATTCCGTTCATTAGCTTACTTTTCTTCTTGTTTATAACTTTTATTTGTTGTAAAATATATTATGCAAGGTTGTCTGTCAACCTTCATATGTTTTCTTTGCAGAGGAGATAATAATACTATGTTAGCAACATTAATACCTTTATTTGATAATCAGATGGCGGTGAAAGCCTATTCATTATTCACACAGAAGCAGAACTATCTTATGAATCCAAGCTTTTTGGGGACAGGATCAAATGATGGAGCAGGTAACATTACCGGTCTTGAAATAATAAACAGTATCGGTATAGATAATCTCACAACAGATTGTGACATCTTTGTTCCCCTTAATCCGATCTCCCTTTTTGCAGATATTGAAAATCAATGTCTTGCCCCTTCAAAAAGAATAGTCCTTCTGATAGATAATAACATTCAGCCAAAGCCTCTCAACATAGAAAGGATCAAAGAACTAAAAAATAAAGGTTATCAGTTTGCTGTACGTAAGCTTAATGTCTCTGACTTTGAAGAATACAAAAGCATCTTAAGCTTAATGGATTATATCATACTTGACCACAAAAAGATCGTTATTTCCAAAGCAAAGATCTTCTTTACCAAATTATATCCTTCGATCAAGCTTGTTGCAGGTAATATTGCCAATCAGGATATTTTCGAATCCTTAAAGAGAGAAGGCGGATATCATCTCTATGAGGGAGAATTCTACAGAACGCCTATCACAAAGGGTGACTCTCAGATCGCTCCCGTAAAGGTCAACTACATAGAGCTCTTAAATGTTATCAATAATTCCGACTTCGAGCTTACCCAGGCTGCCGATATAATCTCAAGAGATACGGCTCTTACCATCTCTCTTCTTGAAATGGTAAATAAGATCACGATAAATTCAAAGATATCCAATATAAGACAGGCTGCAGCACTTTTAGGACAGAGAGAGCTTAAAAAATGGATCACCACAGCCGTTACCAAACAGCTTTGTGAAGACAAGCCCAGTGAAGTTGCCCGTCTGTCCATGCTCAGAGCTAAATTTGCCGAGAATCTTGCTCCGATCTTCAATCTTGCGATGAGAGACCAGGATCTGTTCATGTTAGGACTTTTCTCATGTCTTGATATCATTCTTAACAAGCCCATGAGCGAGGCGCTCTCAATGCTGAACGTATCCAAGGATATTTCAGATGCTCTTATAGAATCAAAGGGTGATTTTGCTCCTGTTTATGACTTCATGCTTGATTATGAGAATGCCAACTGGGTTGCAATAGACAGGATAAGTATTTTGGATAATCTTAACCTTGATGAGATCTATGACGCTTATATCCAGTCGCTTAAGTGGTACAGAGACCTCTTCTTCTGATAAGGACAAATATCAATAAATTCAAAACCGGCAGATGATCTGCCGGTTTTTCTTATTTTTAATCAGTTTTTATCGTTGTCTTTATCCAAAGATCAGCCTTACCTTTTATATTATATTTGATATCTCTCAATCTCTTTTAAAGACGGATATTACAGTTTTTATTACATCATATATAAATCTCTCAATATATGCTATCCCATAGCAGATCATAAAAAGCACATCCTGTATAAAATTTGTTTTAAGATAATACTTGTTATATATTCTAAAGCTTTTGTAGAAATTCGGAAAGGCCCTTCTTTTTGAGGATTTAAAAGCCTTTTTTATGCTCACGGAGTGATAATGATGATACCTCTCCCTTGTCATGACCCCTACCTTCTTGCCTGTCGCCTCTATCCTTTTTGCGAGGATATTTTCTTCATAATATAAAAAGGTTCTTTCATCAAGGCCGTTAACAGCCTCATAATCCGTTCTCCTTATACAGAAAAAGGATCCCTCCACAACTCCGACTGTCTCTATCCTTGATTCCGACTCGATAAGCTTTTTCTTTATCATAAGCTTATCAATGTTGAACCATATGAGGAAAAGCGACTCGATCATCCCAATGAACCCGGGGAGCTTCCAGACATTGAATCCCTCATGCACTATCGGAGCAAGAACCGCATATTCCTGTCTCATCTCCATGGCGCTGCACATGTTAATGATCGTCTTTTCGGATATTTCAACGTCGGGGTTTGCCACAAATATATAATCCGGATCATAATTATAGATAGCATGCCTTATTCCGAGATTATTTCCCTTTGCATATCCCCCGTTTATAAGGGCCTTGATCACATCTATATTCTCCAGGCTTCCGTAGACCTGCTTCAGATAATCAAATGAATTATCCGTTGAGGCATTATCCACGACTATTATCCTGTCCAATGCTTCATAGTCCTTGATCTTTGAGATAAGTGAACCGGTCGTATATTTATCATTGTAATTAAGTATTACTATTACTGCTTTTTTATCCATCTTTTGTTTAAGCCTTTATCTGACAGATATTTTATTTAACAAGTCCCGTTTTGCCTACAGATATTCGTTTCTGTTACATATCTTAAGGTTTTCAAGCACCTTTTTGATATCGTAGGTCTGGTCCTTATCGCATATCAAAGTGGCATCTTCCGTATCTACTATTATAAGATCATCAAGTCCCACAGTCGCTATAAGCTTACCCGTACCCTGGATTATACAGTTCTTTGTATTTATCGTAACTATGTTTCCGTCAACTATATTGCCGTATTCATTGGATCTCTTTATCCTCTCAAGTGCCAGCCACGAGCCGACATCATCCCAGCCAAAGGTTCCGGGGATGGTATAGATATTCTTAGCCTTTTCCATGATACCGTAATCTATGGATATTGACGGAAATTTAGGGAATATCCTCTCAAGTACGTCCTCCTGCATCGAGGTTCCCAAAGCATTCCTTATTTCCATTATCCCTTCATATACATCAGGCATAAAGGCTTCTATCTTCTGAAGGATGGTTGATATCTTCCACATGAACATTCCGCTGTTCCAAAGATACTCATCGGAGGCTATATATTCCTTTGCCTTTTCAAGATCAGGCTTTTCCACAAATGAATCTACCTTAAAGGCCCTTCCGTTACCCTCCGAATATTCATTTACAAACTTTATATAACCGTATCCTGTTTCGGGATAATCGGGAGTGATCCCGATCGTCACAAGATTATCTCCCTCCATCGCAACATCACAGGCATCTCTTAAGGTAGTCTGAAACATCGAGCTGTATTTAACAAGATGATCGGAAGGGAGGACCATCATTATCGCATCATCATATTTCTTGGATATATGCGCGGCTGCAAGCGCTATACAGGGAGCGGTATTTCTGCCGATAGGTTCACAGATTATATTCTCTTCAGGGATATCCGGAAGCTGCTCCTTCATAAGCGCAAGATAATCCTTATTGGTAGCTATAAAAATATCCTTAACATCCACTATCGGAAGCAGTCTTTCAATTGTAAGCTGTATCATTGTCTTTCCCTCATCGGTAAGGGAAAGAAACTGCTTGGGCATATTCTTACGACTTCTGGGCCAGAACCTCTCTCCGCGTCCTCCGGCCATTATCAACGCTGTCTTCTGCATATAAGCCTCCTGTAAATTAAATATCTAAAGTTATTTTATTTGTATTATACCGTATCCTCGACATCCTGACGGGATATTCCGGGATTTTTTTATTATATAAGAATAAACCCTAAAAGGCAACCGGACAGGCATCCTTTACAACTCCTTTATTTTACACATTTTCCCTATTCTGTGATATACTCTTACAAGTATTTATTAAAAATTACTTCGGAGGCAATATGAAATATAACCGGTATACCATAAACACCACAACAGAAGCCTGTGACATAATTTCATCCGCTCTAAGCGATATAGGCGTGGAGGGTGTTGAGATCGAGGATAATATCCCACTCTCTGAGAGTGAAAAGGCAGCCATGTTCGTTGACATCCCTCTTGAAAAAGGAGAAAATGACGGAACGGCAAAATTAAGCTTTTACCTCGATGCTTCAGAGAATAATGAGATTATCCTTGAAGAGATAAGAAATGAGCTTAATTCCATAAGAAAATATGCTGATATAGGTGATGGAAGCATAACCGTCCACGAGCTGGCAGACGAAGATTATCTTAATAACTGGAAGCAGTATTTTCACCAGTTTCATATCGGGGATATATTATTCATACCCTCGTGGGAGAAGGTGCCGAAAGAGGATCTTGAGCAGAACAGCTTAGTAATACATATAGATCCGGGAACAGCCTTTGGAACAGGCAAGCATGAGACCACACACCTGTGTATAGAGGCTCTGAGGAAGTATGTTAAACCCGGATTTAATATTTTGGATGTTGGCACGGGAAGCGGCATTTTATCTATAATGGCTTATAAATTCGGTGCCTCAGGCGCTGTTGGTACTGATCTTGATGTATGTGCGATAGATGCGGTACAGAATAATATGGAGGCCAACGGACTCTCTGATGCGGGCTTTAAGCTGATCATAGGAAATATCATAGATAATAAGGAAATACAGGACGAAGCAGGCTATGAAAGATATGATATTGTCGTTGCCAATATACTTGCAGAGATCCTGAAAGACTTAACACCCGTAGTAAAAAACCACCTGAAAAAGGGCGGGATCTACATATTATCGGGTATAATAGACGATAAGGAAGAAATGATCACAGATCTTCTTAAGGCTTCAGACTATGAGATAATTGAAGTTAACCGTCTCGGAGAATGGGTCTGTGTAGTGGCAAGGAGGTCCTGATGTATCGTTTTTTCACCGATGAAGATCATATTAACGGAAATGATATATATATAGACGGATCAGACTATAACCATATAAAAAATGTACTCAGGATGAAGCAGGGCGAAGAGGTTTCCGTCGTCACCGGAAATGACTCAAGAGAGTACAGGTGTGAGATAAGCTCCTATGAAGAGGACAGGGTCAACCTAAGACTACGCTTCATAAAGGAGGAAAGCTCCGAGCTTTCCGGTAAAATATACCTTTTCCAGGGGCTTCCCAAATCGGATAAGCTGGAGCTTGTGATACAGAAGACCGTTGAGCTTGGAGTACATGAGATCATCCCGGTAAGTATGAAGAGATCTGTCGTTAAAATAGACGAGAAGAAACGGGAAAGCAAAATATTAAGGTATAATTTAATTTCTGAATCTGCCGCCAAACAAGCCAAAAGACAGGTAATTCCGGTGGTAAAGGATATAATGACCTTTGGTGATGCACTGGAATATGCTGAGGATTTTGACCTTAAGCTCCTGCCCTATGAGTTACATGATAATTCTGAATTTAATAATACCAGAGAAATTTTGGAATCAGCAAAAGAATGCAGTAAAATAGCGGTTTTCATCGGGCCGGAGGGTGGCTTTAGTGAAGAGGAGGTCAGCCTTGCCAGAGATTGCGGCTTTAGGGAGATCACTCTCGGAAAGAGGATATTACGTACCGAAACAGCAGCCATGACTATCATATCCTGGCTTATGTATATACTGGAGGGTTGAACTTATGGAGATATATCTTGATAACTCAGCAACCACAAGATGTTATGATGAGGTTGCAGAGCTTATGACCACAGTTATGACACAGGCTTACGGAAATCCCTCCAGCCTTCATAGCAAGGGATTGGAAGCCGAAAAATACATAAAAGAAGCCACGGATGCTATCGCAGGTACACTTAAGGTAAAGGATAAGGAGATCCTTTATACCTCCGGCGGAACCGAATCCGATAATCTTGCCATTATTGGTTCCTGTATGGCAAACAGAAGATCCGGAAACCATATCATCACCACTAAGATAGAACATCCCGCGGTCTTAGAGCCCATAGAATTCCTTAAAGAACAGGGTTTCGAAGTAGATTATCTCTCTGTTGACCGCAATGGTCTGATAGATATCGAAGAATTAAATCGTGTTTTAAGAAAAGATACTATCCTTGTCTCTGTAATGCATACAAACAACGAAATTGGCTCTATAGAGCCAATTGACCAAATTGGTTCATTGCTTAAGGCGGCAGATCATAAGATCCTTTTTCATGTGGATGCGGTTCAGGGATTCGGAAAGGCTCATATATACCCCAAAAGGTCAGGTATCGATCTTCTCTCCGTAAGCGGTCATAAGATCCACGGACCAAAGGGAACAGGGTTTTTATATATCGACGAAAAGGTGAAGATAAAGCCAATAATATTTGGCGGAGGCCAACAGAAGGGATTGAGATCAGGCACCGAGAATGTACCTTCCATTGCCGGTCTTGGTATGGCAGTCCGTCTCATATATAAGGATCTTGATAAAAAGCTTGAAAATATGTATGACCTGAAGGAATATTTTATAAATGAGTTAAGAAAAACTGAAGGAGTGGCACAGATCAACGGCATCGGTGATGATCCAAGGCTTAGCGCTCCTCATATAATAAGCGTCTCATTTGAGGATATAAGAGCAGAGGTTTTGCTGCATGCCCTTGAAGAAAGGGAGATATATGTCTCCTCGGGTTCTGCCTGCTCATCAAACAAGCCCTCTGTATCAAAAACACTTACTTCCATAGGCCTTGACAGGAAATATCTTGACAGCACCATCCGTTTCAGTCTTTCCTTTGACACTACAAGGGAGGATATCTGCCATACCGTGGATACCTTAAGGGAAATCCTTCCCTTCCTTAGAAGATTTGTCAGAAAATAGCCGTTTATACGCAGGTTCAGAATAAATAACAGGAGATATAAAATGAAATATTCATCCTTTTTGATCAAATATGCTGAGATAGCAATCAAAGGAAAAAACAGATACTTATTTGAGGATGCCCTTATCAGGCAGATCAAATATGCCCTTAAAAGAACCGAAGGAGACTTTGCTGTCACAAAGGCACAGGGGCGTATATATATAGAATGCCTTTCCGATTATGACTATGATGAGGTTATCGCAAATCTGTCCTATGTATTTGGAATAACCGGTATCTGTCCGGTTGTACACGTTGAGGATAACGGCTTTGAAGAGCTTTGCAACGATGTCATCAAATATATATCCGATGTATATCCGGAAAGGAATAAGACATTTAAGGTTCATGCCAGAAGGGCCAGAAAAAATTATCCTCTTGATTCACAGGAAATAAATGTTGAGCTTGGCTCAAGGATCCTTGATGCATATCCCAAGATGCGGGTTGACGTACATGACCCCGAGATCCTGCTTAATATCGAGATACGTGAGCGTATATATATCTATTCCGTAACGGAAAAGGGCCCCGGAGGAATGCCTGTCGGAACCAACGGAAAGGGCATGCTTTTACTTTCCGGCGGGATCGATTCCCCCGTGGCCGGATATATGATATCCAAAAGAGGAGTAAAGCTTGATGCGGTATATTTTCATGCTCCTCCATATACCAGTGAGAGGGCTAAGCAAAAGGTAATAGACCTTGCAAAAACAGTTTCAAAGTATTCAGGCCCTATATACCTGCACGTTATAAACTTTACCGATATCCAGCTCTATATATATGAAAACTGTCCCCATGACGAGCTCACGATCATAATGAGAAGGTTTATGATGAGACTTGCGGAGGATATAGCTAAGAAAACAGAGTGTCTTGGTCTTATAACAGGCGAGAGCATAGGACAGGTCGCAAGCCAGACCATGCAGTCTCTTGCTGCTACCAACGAGGTCTGCACGATTCCGGTATACCGTCCTCTCATAGGCATGGATAAGCAGGAGATCATAACCATATCGGAGAAGATAGGCACCTATGAAACCTCTATACTTCCCTTTGAGGACTGCTGTACGATATTTGTGGCCAAGCACCCTGTTACAAAACCGAACATCAACATAATAAAGCGTTCGGAATCCAAACTGTCCGAAAAAATAGATGAGCTTTATAAAAAGGCATTAGAGACTGATGAAACCATTATCGTTCACTCATAAGAATGAATATCGCTTGTTATTTTTTGTAGGCTGCCTGTTTGGTGCAGCCTGCTTTCTTATGATATACGGATTCAGGATCCTTAATCCGCTTTATGATGACTGGCTTTTCAATGCCGATATGGATCTTAAGCAGCATTATATCGGCTTTTGTCATTACAGGCAGAGCAGTTGGCAGTTTCCCATAGGACTTATCGAAACACTCTCCTACCCTCACAGTATGTCTGTCATATATACGGATTCCATCCCCTTATTTGCCGTATTCTTTAAGCTGTTTTCCGGCTTTCTTCCTGTCAGATTCCAGTATTTTGGCATTTTCGGGCTTCTATCCTTTATCCTCATGGGCGGTAATTCCGCCATCCTTTTAAAAAGATTCATAAAGAATAATTATATATGTATGATCTCATCGGTCTTTTTCATACTGGCATATCCCGTGATCCAAAGGCTTTATTATCACACTGCCCTGGCTTCCCAATGGATCATCATAGCAGCACTTAACCTTTGGCTTTATCAGGAAAATATGACCGTAAGAAGGAGGATCCTTCTATGGAGTCTTATGGGTTTCCTCTGTGTCGGGATCCATTCCTATTTTCTTCCGATGGCAGGACTGATAATGCTCTGTGCACTTACCGATCAGTTTATTGTATTAAAAAGAAAGGCTGCCCCAAATAAATTAAGCTTTTTCCCGGATTTAACAGGCATTATCCTACAGCTTCTGAGCTACTGCGCCGCTGCGCTCTTTAATCTCTTCATCCTCGGAGGCTTTTACGGAGGAACGAGTGCATACGGAGAAGGGCTTGGGACCTTCAACAGTAATCTTAATACCTTTATAAATCCCCTTGATGACGGAAAGTTCTATCATTCCCTTCCCCTTTACAACGGATTCCAGTACGAGGGCTTTGGATACATAGGCTTTGGCTGTATTTTCTTATCGGTGATCATCATACTGACTTTAATTATCCTTAATATAAGAAGGGTTGTCGATCTCAGGGCGATCCTCAGGAAACACTACCGCATTTATCTTGCCTGCCTGCTTTTTTTGCTAACGCTTGCCCTGGCTGTACTTCCGATGGTGACGATAAATGACATAAAGCTTTTTGGCGTCCCCTATCCGGAGCCTGTAAGAAATATACTCGGTATCTTCCGCTCCAATGGAAGATTTATCTGGATAGCAACCTATCTGTTAATGCTTCTTGCCATAGCGGGAACAGAGAGGATCTTCAGATCCGTAAAATATGTGCCCGCTGCCCTCATAAGCTTTGCTCTCTTACTTCAGATATATGATATTTCGTATATGCTCTCCTACAAGCATGACTATTACGCTTCAGAACAGACTTATGAAAATATCTGGATGAGTAAAGCCGGTATTCCCGATACAGATGACTATTCAGGCTTTGTCTTTCTGTATAACGAAAACGATATAATCATGGATACCGCTTTTTACGCCTATCTTAACGGGATGTGGCTGAATAATTATTATTACGCAAGGGATATAAATGACCTTATAGATAAGGATATAAATGAATGGAGGCATGAATTAAATAATGATATGGCAAGGGATGATGTGATATATATTTTCAGATCGGAGGATTATGATGAGAAGCTTTTTTCATCCCTTGAAACAGAGGATTCGATCGAAGGACATATATACGGATGGAAAAAAAGGTAACAAAAAAAAGGACAACTGTCAAACTGACAAATGCCCTTTTGGTTGTTTGAATTAGGAAAGCCAAATCAGATTAGATCATGTATGGCTTAATAACAGCCAAAACGTCATCTGCATTTCCTTCTGCATGGATGTTTAAGTCGATAGGCTTTGACAGATCCAAACTGAAGATTCCCATGATCGACTTTGCATCTATAACGTATCTTCCCGATACTAAGTCGAAATCATAATCAAACTTGGTAATATCATTAACGAATGACTTTACCTTATCGATCGAATTTAAAGAAATCTGAACTGTTTTCATTATTATTACCTCCTGTAACTTTATTTGTGATCACTTACTTCCTGATCACAATCATAATGATAATTCTGAAAAATATAAAAGTCAATACGGAAAACAACACAAAAATAAGGAGAAAACATTGCTAAAAGTAGCATTTCATAATCTCGGCTGTAAGGTTAATGCATATGAAAACGAGCGAATGATACAAATGTTCGTTGAAAAAGGACATAAAATTGTAGCCTTTGACCAAAAAGCCGACATATATGTGATAAATACCTGTACAGTAACAAATATAGCCGACAGAAAAACAAGACAGATGATACACCGGGTAAAAAAACTAAACCCCGATTCCATAGTGGCAGCCTGTGGCTGTTATGTGGAAACAAACCCGGAAAAAGCCCAAAGTGACAGCTTTATAGATCTGATCATTAAGAATTCAGAAAAGGAGAGAATAACCGAAATAGTCGAAGACTATCTTAAAGAAAAATTCCCTGACTCTTCAGGTAAAAATTCCGAGAGAGAACCGGCCGAGTATTTCCATAAAGGATCCGAAGAACCACCCTGCGATACTTACAGGATAAAGGGGGGACTCTATGAGCACACCAGAGCCTATATCAAAATACAGGACGGGTGCGAACAGTACTGCAGTTATTGCATAATACCCTATGCCAGGGGAAGAGTGACAAGCCGGAGTCATGAAGAGATATTATCCGAAATAACCTCCCTTTCACTTAAGGGCTGTAAAGAGGTGGTGCTTACCGGGATACATCTTTCCTCCTACGGCCTCGATACTCCCTATAACATCCTCTCATCCGACGGTTCCTATACGAATACAGAGCTTATCAAGCTAATAAAGGAGGCTGCGGATATTAACGGTATTGAAAGGATACGTTTGGGATCATTGGAACCCAGGATAATTACGGACACCTTCCTGAGAGAGCTAAAAGGTATCGATAAATTCTGTCCGCATTTTCATATCTCTCTTCAGAGCGGTTCCGATACTGTATTAAAGAGAATGAACAGACACTACACTTCTTCCGAATACCTTGATAAGGTCAGGCTGATAAGGAAATATTTTGTACACCCCGCAATAACCACTGATGTTATCACGGGCTTTCCCGGGGAGAGTGAAGAGGAATTCAACGAAACAAGAAGGTTTCTTGAAGAGGCTGACCTCTATGAAGTACATGTTTTCAAATATTCAAGGAGATCCGGAACCGTTGCCGATAAGATGGAGGGCCAGCACACCGACAAAACAAAGGCCTTAAGGAGTAACATCCTCATAGAAGACGGAAAAATAAGGGCAAAAGCCTTCAGATCCTATTATAAGGGAAGGGAAACCGAAGTCCTTTTTGAAGAAAAACAGGTAATTGACGGTATTGAATATTTTACCGGATATAACAGAGAATACGTTAAATGCGCCATAAAAACAGATCTTGATCTGGAAAATACCATACTGAGGGGAAAAATTAAAGACATGATATCAGATGAGGTTCTTGTGTTTTTTGCTTAACTTTGCTACAATATCTATGATTTTGTTTTTTTCCTGACACAAGATAATGATTAAAGGGGGTCTTTTATAATGCAGGATTTAGGCAGTACTCAACATTTCGATGTTCAGTCGGAACCGGAAACAGGTGTAAAGCTTGTACTGGCTGCAGTATACGAAGCTTTGACCGAAAAGGGTTACAACCCTGTAAACCAGATAGTAGGATATATAATGTCGGGGGATCCTACTTACATTACCAGTCACAACAATGCCAGAAGTCTTATAATGAAGGTAGAAAGAGACGAGCTGGTGGAAGAGCTTTTAGAATCTTATATAAAGAAGAATGGCTGGAAATAAGAAGCGTATTATGGGATTGGATTTTGGTTCTAAAACAGTGGGAGTAGCCATTTCCGATCCCATGTTGTCGCTGGCACAGGGTATAGAGATAATCCGGAGGGAAAAGGAAAACAAGCTGAGAAAGACTTATGCAAGGATAGAGGAACTTATATCTGTATATGATATAGGTCTTATAGTTCTCGGCTACCCAAGAAACATGGATGACAGCGCGGGGGAGAGATGTCATAAGACCGAAGGCTTTAAAGACGATCTCATAAGAAGGACCGGGCTTGATGTTGTGCTCTGGGACGAAAGACTTACTACCTGTGAGGCAGACATGATAATGGATGAGCTTGGCATAAAAAAAGAGAAGCGCCACGACCATGTCGACAGGATAGCTGCTGCCATCATACTTCAGGACTATCTTGAAAATCAGACGATCAAGGATATCTAACAGCAATGGATAAGGTACAGTTTGAGACCGAAGACGGATTAACGGATTTTTTCATACTTGAACAGACAAAACTAAACGGGAATTCCTATATATTGGTAACTGATGATCCTTTTACCGATGATAATGAGGTTTTCATAATGAAGGATATCTCTGATGAGAGTGATCCCGAGAGCATTTATGAATTTGTAGAGGATGAAAAGGAACTAAAAGCACTTGCTCTTGTATTTAAGGAGCTTGTGGATGATATAGACATTGAATAAGATAATTTAAGCGGCATAGTCTTAAATCATGGGACTATGCTGTTTTAAATCGGAAGCCTATACAGACAGAGCTTGTTTTAACGAAAGGTGAACATTATTTATATGGAGGAGAAGCTTAAGATAATACCTCTTGGAGGATTGGAACAGATAGGAATGAACATCACTGCCTTTGAATACGATGGTGAGATCGTTGTTGTGGATTGCGGACTTGCATTTCCCGAGGACGATATGCTTGGGATCGACTTAGTCATACCCGATATTTCCTATCTGAAGGATAATAAAGAAAAATTAAAGGGGCTGTTTATAACACACGGACATGAGGATCATATAGGAGCCATACCTTATGTCATAAAGGATCTGGATATCCCAGTCTATGCAACAAGGCTTACAATGGCTCTTATAGAGGGAAAGCTCAGGGAACATATGCTTGAAAACGATGTCAGGAGGATAGTTGTTTCCTATGGTGATACTATAGACACCGGCAATATCAAAGTCGAATACATAAAGACAAATCACAGCATTTCAGATGCGGCGGCTCTTGCCCTGCATACACCCGTTGGCGTGATAGTCCATACGGGAGATTTTAAGATCGATTATACCCCTGTTATAGGGGATCCCATTGACCTTCAGAGATTTGCAACTCTTGGAAAAGAGGGCGTCCTTGCTCTGATGTGTGATTCCACTAATGCGGAAAGGCCGGGATTTACCAGCTCGGAAAAGACTGTCGGAAAGGCTTTTGAAACTATTTTTAACGACTACAGCGGCTCAAGGATCTATGTTGCGACCTTTGCCTCCAATATAGACAGGGTACAGCAGATAATAGACGCAGCAAACAAACACGGAAGAAAGGTTATCGTCCAGGGCCGGAGCATGGTAAATGTTGTAGAGGCGGCAAGGGAGCTTGGCTACTTAAGTGTGCCCGATAAGACGCTTATCGATGTGGAACAGGTCGATAATTATCCCGATGAACAGTTAGTCATCATAACAACCGGCTCACAGGGCGAAACTATGGCGGCCTTAAACAGGATAGCCAACAGCCGCAACAAAAGACTGCAGATAAAACACGGGGATACTGTAATATTCAGCTCAAACCCGATCCCCGGAAATGAAAAGGCTGTTTCCAAGGTGATAAATGAACTCTCCATGCAGGGTGCCAATGTGATCTATCAGGATGCACACGTATCAGGCCATGCCTGTGCGGAGGAGATAAAGCTTATATATACTCTTGTTAAGCCAAAATACTCCATTCCCGTCCACGGTGAGTATAAGCATTTAAAGGCACAGGCAAGAATAGCAGAGAGTCTTGGGATACCAAAGGATAATATCTTTATTCTCGAGTCGGGAAACACTCTGTCCCTGGGACGTGATTCAGCAGCCATAACGGATAAGGTCAAGACCGGTGCTCTCTTTGTTGACGGTCTGGGAGTGGGCGATGTCGGCAACGTTGTATTAAGGGACAGACAGATCCTTGCTGAGAACGGCGTGGTAATGGTACTTATGGCTATCGAAAAGGACAGTGGAGAAAAGATATCGGGGCCTGAGATAATAACCAGGGGCTTTATCTATGTAAAGGAATCCGATGAGATAATGGTTCAGATGCAGGAGGTTGCCGGGGATACGATAGATGATCTGTACAGAAGGGGGATACATGACTGGAACAAGATCAAATCAGAGATCAGGGATTCCCTTTCAAGCTTTATCTGGCAGAAAATGAAAAGACGTCCCATGGTACTGCCTATATTTATAGAGGTATAGGAATAAGTTCCTGTAAAAATGCTCTGATCTTATCAATTTTTTAATAATAAGAGACGTAAGTCTTTAAAATATTAGCAAAAGATGGGATAATGATATGGATATTTTAAAGTTTGGCGGTCATAGCAAGGACTCAGACAACACTGAAAAACCAAAAGAGGTAACATCACCCACAATTAATGAAGCCGTGGATATACTTGTCGAAAGGCTCTTTAATACGCCCGAATACCAGCTGTATCTTCATGAAAAGGAAAGGGTTAAGGGAGATGAGATCTGTATCGATAAGATACACCGCTACAGAGAGATAACCTATGAACTCCAGAACCTTAGTCCCGAGAGGAAATTCCGTGACGGAAAAAGACTTGAATCCGAGCTTGATGAACTCGGACGGGATGTCAGGGTGAGCGATTTTCTTCAGGCAGAAGTGGATTTTGCCAGGATTTACCAGGACATAATCAAAAGGATCCTAAACAGGATAGAACTCGACTGATCATATATTATCGATATATGATCATGATTTTCGGAGGAAGAGATGAAAGCAAGTGAACTGGCAGCATCCTTTATCGGATTTGTGATAAGGGTTGCCATTGTTATAATAGCCGCATTATTCATTTACAGAGGGGCTAAAACGGCCTATGATTTCGGTTACAGGATA
Source organism: Lachnospiraceae bacterium (assembly GCA_024687745.1). Taxonomy (GTDB): domain Bacteria; phylum Bacillota; class Clostridia; order Lachnospirales; family Lachnospiraceae; genus UBA2868. The sequence continues at coordinate 31,045 of JAILEM010000053.1, read as the reverse complement.
TTTACCGAAGAAACGGTAGATGAGGCTCCGGGAAGAGATGTGATAGTTAGTATCAGCGCATCCGAAGGTCTTAAAGACATTGCTAAGATGTTAGAGGAAAAAGGACTCTGTAAGGACTGGCTGCTTTTCTTTATACAGGCCAAGCTCTCAGAGTATAAGGATGCCTTTGTACCCGGTACCTATACGCTTAATACATCGATGACAACCGATGCGATGCTAATGGTCATGGAGAATATCCAGGCAGAGGTTCCTGAAGGCGAAGAGGAGATCGAAGCCTCAGAGGCCGATGAGCTATCCGAATCCTCGCTTGATAACATTCTCGGCAATGAGGGTGATGTCTATCTTGGAACCGAAGAGGAATCCTATGAAGGCGAAGGAACGGAAAATGCCGGAGAAGCCACAGAGGATGCAGGGGAATAGGGACACTGAATTGATAACAGATGAAAGAACTGAGGTCTTTATCCGTTCATTTGATACTATAAACAACGATCTGCTGGATAAGCTGGAAAAGGAAGCAAGGGAAGAAGCAGTCCCCATAATCCGTCCCGCTGCAAAGGAGCTTTTGAGACTGATGATAGCCATGAAGGCTCCCAAAAACATTCTTGAGATCGGAACCGCTACAGGTTTTTCTGCCATATTCATGGCATCCTGTTCAAAAGAAGGAACAAAGATCACAACGATCGAAAAATATGAACCAAGGATAAAGGCTGCAAAAGAAAATATAGAAAGAAGCAAAATGTCAGGAAGGATAACCCTTTTAGAGGGGGATGCCACAGATATGCTTAAATCTCTTTCAGACCAAAGGGCACATTATGACCTTGTGTTTATGGATGCCGCCAAGGGACAGTATATAACCTTTCTTCCGTATATACTCAGGCTTTTGGATGATGGAGGGATACTGGTATCCGATAACGTTCTTCAGGACGGAGAGCTGATCGAATCCAGATTTGTCGTAAAAAGAAGGAACAGGACCATCCATTCAAGGATGCGGGAATATCTCTATGAGCTGACCCATAATAAGGAGCTTGTCACTAACATCCTTCCCATAGCGGACGGAATGACAGTTAGTGTAAAACGAAACGATCATGACTGAAAAGATAAATAAACGTCCGGAGCTTTTAGTACCTGCCAACAGTCTTGAGGTATTGAAGACTGCCGTGATCTTCGGTGCGGATGCCGTATATATAGGGGGAGAAGCCTTTTCTCTCCGTGCAAAAGCCAAAAATTTTTCATATGATGATATGCGTGAGGGCATAGCCTTTGCCCATGAACATGGGGCAAAGGTCCATGTTACTGCCAACATACTGGCCCATAATGAGGATCTTGATGAGGCAGTCTCATATTTTAAGGAACTGGAGACTTTAAAGCCTGATGCGCTCATAATAGCAGATCCCGGTATGTTCACACTCGCAAAAAAATACTGTAAGGATATCGATATACATATCAGCACCCAGGCCAATAATACCAATTATCTGACCTATGAATTCTGGTATAAACAGGGAGCTGCAAGGGTAGTTGCAGCAAGGGAGCTCTCGCTTAAGGAAATAAGAGAGATAAAGGATCATATACCGGATGACCTTGAGATCGAATGCTTTATACACGGTGCCATGTGCATATCCTACTCAGGAAGATGTCTCTTAAGCAATTATTTTACCGGAAGGGATGCAAACCACGGAGAATGTACCCATCCCTGTAGATGGAACTACGCCGTAATGGAGGAAAAAAGGCCCGGTGAGTATCTTCCCGTATATGAGAATGAAAGAGGAACCTATATCTTCAATTCCAAGGATCTGTGCATGATAGAACACATACCTGATATGATAGAGGCAGGAATTGACAGCTTTAAGATCGAGGGACGAATGAAGACAGCACTCTATGTCGCAACTGTCACAAGAACCTACAGGCGTGCCATAGATGATCTTCTGCTTTCCGTGGATATTTATGAAAATAATAAGGAAAGTTATATGAGAGAGATCTCCAAATGTACCTACAGACAGTTTACTACCGGCTTCTACTATTCAAAGCCCTCTGAAGAGACACAGATCTATGACAATAATACATATATCCGGGAATACATCTATCTGGGAATGGTATATTCTACAGAGGAGGATCGTGTCATCATTGAGCAGAGGAATAAATTCTGCAGAGGTGATATCATAGAGGTAATGAAGCCTGATGGGTCAGATATTTCGGTAAAGGTGGAATCCATCCGGGATAAGGACGGGGTAGAGATGGAATCGGCCCCTCATTCAAGACAGGAATTACATGTAAAGCTTGAACCCGCAGTCTGTGATGTTTATGATATACTTAGAGTTAAAGAACCGGACAGGAACGAGGAACCCATATGAGTTTATTATCGGTAATAGTACCCTGTTATAATGAGGAACAGGCAATACCCTTTTTTTATGAAGAGATATGCAAAACAATAAGCGTGTTTAATAAGGAATTTCCGGAGGTTGACTTTGAGCTCCTCTTTATAGATGACGGTTCCTCGGATAACACACTCCCAGTTGTCAAAAGCTTAAGAGAAAACGATAAGAGAGTGCATTTTGTCTCTTTTTCAAGAAATTTCGGCAAGGAGGCCGGTATCTATGCAGGCCTTGAGAACTCAAAGGGTGACTACGCAGTCATAATGGATGCTGATCTTCAGGATCCGCCCTCTCTGCTTCCCGATATGTACAGATCCCTCGTGGTTGAAGGCTATGATTCGGCTGCCACAAGAAGGGTGACAAGAAAGGGGGAGCCTGTTATCAGATCCTTTTTTGCCAGAATGTTTTACAGACTTATCAACAGGCTTTCTAAAACAGAGATAGTTGACGGTGCCAGAGATTACAGGATAATGACCAGAAGAATGGTTGATGCCATCCTTTCCATGAAGGAGGTTAACCGTTTTACAAAGGGTATCTATGGCTGGGTCGGATTCAAGACTAAATGGTTTGAATATGAGAACATAGAACGTATTGCCGGGGAGACCAAATGGTCTTTCTGGAAGCTTTTGCTTTATTCGATCGAAGGTATAGTCGCATTTTCCACAACGCCCCTTGCCTTTGCTGCCATGTTAGGCTTACTCTTTACCCTGATCTCCTTTGTACTGATAATATTTATAATCATAAGAACACTTATTTTGGGGGATCCCACGAGCGGATGGCCCTCCATGGTATGCATAATCACCTTTTTGGGCGGCATACAGCTTTTCTGCATGGGTGTTATAGGTGAATATCTGGCCAAGGCATATATGGAGACCAAAAACAGACCTATTTATATATCTAAAGAAGAGGAATAGATATGAAGCTTATAATCCAGATTCCCTGTCTTAATGAGGCAGAGACCTTAGAGATAGCGTTGAATGATCTGCCTAAGCACATAGACGGGATAGATGAAATAGAATATCTTATAATCAATGACGGCTCAGTCGATAATACCGTTGAGGTTGCAAGAAACTGGGGTGTCGATTACATAGTCAGCTTTAAGAGAAACAAAGGACTGGCAAAGGGTTTTATGGCAGGTATAGATGCCTGTCTCAGAAACGGAGCGGATATAATAGTCAATACCGATGCCGATAACCAGTACTGCGGAGAAGACATAGAAAAGCTTATAAGGCCTATCCTTGATGGAAAGGCGGAAATAGTCATAGGTGAGCGTCCGATAGATGATACCGAGCATTTTTCTCCCCTCAAAAAGAAGCTGCAGCACCTTGGAAGCTATGTTGTAAGGGTAGCCTCTAATACGGACATACCCGATGCGCCAAGCGGCTTCAGGGCTTTTTCCAGAGACGCAGCCATACATTTAAATGTCATGAACAACTATACATATACCCTTGAGACCATAGTTCAGGCCGGAAGGACAAACATGGCCATTACCTCCGTCCCCGTAAGAACTAACGGTGAGTTAAGAAAATCAAGGCTTTTTTCAAGTATGGGCGCCTATATAAAAAGATCGGTTCTGACGATCATAAGAGCCTTTATGATGTACAGACCGCTTACCTTCTTTTCTATTGTAGGACTTATTCCTTTTATAATCGGAATATTGATAATGATAAGATTCCTCATATACTTTTTCCAGGGATACGGAAACGGTCATATTCAGTCTCTTATCTTTGCGAGTACCCTCATAATGTTAGGTTTTATGACCTTCATAGTCGGTCTTCAGGCCGATGTTATAGCCAATAACAGAAAGCTTCTTGAGGATATCCAGTACAGGGTAAGAAGACTGGATTACAAAGAGGAAGAACGCGAAAAGGAAAGCTCCGAAGAGGAAAAACCCGAAAAAGAAGAGAAAGAAAATGGACAGTAAATATCTTATCACGATCATAACGGTATGCTTAAATGCCGAAAAGGACATAAAAAAAACCATTGAGTCCGTACTAAACCAGGATTTTGATAATTTTGAATACATAATAAAGGATGCCGCATCCACAGATTCCACATTGGACATCATTAATGATTACAGGCCCCTTTTTGAAAAAAAGGGCATTTCATTTACGGTATACTCAGAGCCTGATAAGGGGATCTATGACGGTATGAACTTCGCGGTAAAACATTCTCTTGGAAGATGGATAAATTTCATGAATGCAGGGGACTGTTTTTACAGTGCTTCTACCCTTTCCGATATTTTCTCACAGAATAAATACCCCAACGCCGCTATCATTTACGGTGATTCCATAGAATTCGAATACGGACATTATTATAAATTCAGAAAAAACATCGAGGAGATCGAAAACAGGATGCCCTTTTCCCACCAGTCATGCTTCGTTAACAGGGAGCTGATAGCAAGATTTCCTTTTAATACGAAGCTTAAGATAGGTGCGGATTACGATTTTCTGCTCTCTGCCTATGAGAAGGGCTTTCATTTTCAGGATACGGGAAAGACCGTCTGTATCGTATCAAAGGATGGAGTATCATCCTTAAGTATCTATGATACGTTTATGGAAACTATGGAGATCAAAAAGTCCCATGGTGTCAGGACTCCCTCAGAAGGAAGTATGAAGAGAGCCATTGCCGATAAGAGGATCAAACAGTTTGTGACCGATCATTTTCCCGATTTTATCAAGAAAAAGATCAGACAGCTGCAATGGAAGATCAGGAAACAGAATGTTAAGGTTGTACTTCCTGAGTGGGAGATAAATTCTCATACAGAGATGTGACTATATTCTCCCAGCTGTAATTTTTTCTGATATATTCAGCCGTTTTTAAGGACAGCCTGCTCAAGTCTTCATTACCCTCTGTGACTGTCTTAAAGGTATCTGCAATGGACTGAATATCATCAGCCTTCAATATATAGCCCAGACGACCGTTATCCGTCATATCAAGCGCAGCACAGCATTTATCCGACGGGAGCAGTATACATCCAAAAGCCCCCGCCTCAAGAAGCACAAAACCGAAGGATTCACTTCTTGACGGAAGAGTAAAGAACCTGGCTTTTAAGTATTCCCCCATCAGTTTTTCCTTATCATAAACTGGTCCCGTAAAAATGATCCTGTCCTTAAGATCCTCATGTTCCCTCATGAATTTATCCCTGTACGCAATAAAATCCTTTGCCACAGGTCCTATAAGCTTCAGCTTATAAGAATGATAAGGTGCACTTTTTGCAAAGGCTTCAAGAAGGGTATCCGTGGCCTTTTCATACGTTCCGAGATTACCCACGGTAAGTATCACATCTTCCCTTTCAGATCCTGATAAGACCTCATCGATATCCTGTATCCTATCTCCGATATAATAACCGTTTGTGATAAATTTTATCTTGTTACCGAAGCGGCTTTTAAGTCCCTCAAACATCCTTTTATTTTCAACAGAGACTATATCTGCCCTTTTTATGGTGGATCGTTTGATAAATCCCTTAGGATCATTGACAAAGCAGTCCCTGTATCCCTTTTCGTTCATATCGACTTTAAGATAAATGACTCCTTTTTTATTGAAGAGCTTATAGAATATACTGTAGAAATAGCTTGAGAGGTTCAGATGATAAATATTAAGAATGTCTATGTCTTTGGCATTCTTTTTAAGATATCCGATCCCGTCCGCGATGATCCCAAAGGGACTTTTCTTTATAAAGTCAAGCTTCAGTCCCCTGAGAGCTGTATCAAGATATGGATAGGCAGTGCTGTTTTTATATGTGACTATATGCGCATCTGTCCCAAACTGTCTGTGAAGATGAAAGGGTATCATTCCGATATCCTTGATGAGATGAATATTTTCAGTTCTGAGAAAGAGAGTAACAAATCGCATCTTTATTATTTTACTACTACGTTTTCAAGATCCGTATCCTGTATCACGCAGATAAAGGTCTTACCGTTATTTATTTCTATCTCATTTCCGTCAAGATCATAATATCTGACGGGAGCAAGATCCACATTGCCATCCTTTGCAAGATCAAGATCACGCTGCCACTGTCCTACTACGCACTTTCCCTTTGTAAAATACTGGATAACCCCGCCTGAATGACAGTCAAAGGCCAGATAATCCTTTTCATCCAGCTGTGACCACTTGTTATACTGGAATATGACATTATCAAAGGAGATCTGCTCTCCCGTAAGATCATCGATCTGTGCCTCACCATACTGGTATCTGTCGTATTTACCGGTTTTCTCATTATACTCAAACCAGGGCTTGTTTATCTTATAATTGGGTGCGATATAGGAAGCATCTGCACCACCTTCATTCGTGACCTCCTTGTCAAGATCACAGAATAAGAACTTTCTTCCAAACCCGTCGTAATGGTCTTCCCTGTATCCAAGCTTCTTGATACCTGCATCTATACCTGCCTTCGAGGTATAGACATTATGCGGAGCCTGTCTGTCTGTAGTTCTGTAAAAGCAGGTATCCCCTGCCTCTCCGAGACCGTTAAGATTATCCACATAGTCTCTTCCAAGAAGATCAACCGCATAGGTGGCCTGCCCGAAATGCATATATATCGCGTCAAACTCAAGTGCGGTATATACAAAGTATTCCCTGCAGCTCCTTATCGAGCCGATCTTATCAAGATCATCATAATTTTCAAACAGACCCATAAGTCTTGTGATGGATCCTTCAACCACAAATTCATATACTACATCTGCATATGATATTCCGCTCATCGGCTGGGCGGCCTCAAGGTTATTAAGCATTATGGCAAGGGGTCTTCTTTTAGCTGTCTTCTCATCAACGGGAAGTCCCGTAAGATAACTCCTGACTTTTCCATCCGGAAGCTCATTGGGATCCTCTGCCGGCTCTACAGCTTTTTCATTTGAGGATTCTTCTTTTTCTTCGGTCTTTGATACGGATTCCGTATTCTCTTTAGGCTGTTCCTCTGCCTTATCCTTTTTATCCTTGCAGGCAGAAAGCATTACCATGCAAAATACAAGCAAAAGAATCACCGCTGATCTTAAAAATCTGTTTCTGATAGCCATAAGCTTTTTCTCCCGGTCATATGTTAAAGGCAATAAACTATTCTCTACTACAAAATGTGGGTTGTGAACCCACAACCCACATTATAGTGTATTTCCCTATTCAAGTCAAATTATCTTATTTACTGAAAAAACCTTTTTTCTTCTTATCCCTGTATTCTTCCGTTGATCTTAAGGAATTACCTGTCTCCTCATCAAACTTTCTGAGAAGATTCTTCGCTTCATTACTGAGTTTGGTGGGCACCTGCACTATGAGAGTGACATATTGATCACCACGGACCTGCTTGTTCCTTAATGAAGGAACACCCTTACCCTTAAGCCTTACCTTTGTATCGGTCTGGGTTCCGGGCTTTACATCATAGCTTACCTTTCCGTCAACTGTATCTATTAAGACCTCTCCTCCGAGAACAGCCTGTGCATATGAGATGGGTGCCACGGAAAAGATGTTCATATCCTGCCTCTGGAATTTCTCATGTCTCTGGATAAGAACCTCTACGAGCAGATCGCCTCTTGGTCCTCCGTTCTGGCCGGGCTCACCCTTCTCTCTTATCCTTACGCTCTGTCCGCTGTCTATACCTGCAGGTATGGATACACTTATTTTCTTTTTTTCGGAGGTAAATCCCGTACCGTGACAGGATGTACACTTATCCTTGATTATCTTACCTGTTCCCCTGCACTCAGGGCAGGTCTGTACATTCTGCATCATTCCGAATAATGTCTGTGATGTCATAACAACCTGACCCTTACCACCGCATTTGGTACAGGTTTCAGGCTGTGTTCCGGGCTTTGCTCCCGTTCCGTTACAGGTCTTGCAGGGCTCCTTAAGTGTCAGGTCAAGCTCCTTTTCACAGCCAAAAACAGCCTCCTCAAAGGTTATCCTTACGCTTGTGCGTACATTCGCTCCCTTCATGGGACCGTTATAGGATCTGCTCCTTGAACGTCCGCCTCCGAAAAGGTCTCCGAACAGATCTCCGAACAGATCGGAAAAATCAGCAGAGTTAAAATCGAATCCGGAAAATTCACCGGGTCCGCCATTCTCAAAAGCAGCATGACCAAACTGATCATACTGTCTTCTCTTGTCGGGATCGGATAATACGGCATATGCTTCCGAGGCTTCTTTAAACTTTTTTTCAGCCTCAGCATCACCCGGATTCATGTCCGGGTGATACTTTTTAGCCAATACCCTGTATGCTTTTTTCAGAGTTGCCTCATCTGCATTTTTTTCAACGCCGAGGACTTCATAATAATCTCTTTTGGACTCTGCCATCATTTACACCTTTATACTTCTTTATAATCTCCGTCTACAACATCATCACCGTATCCGGGATCTGAATTGGTTGCGGAACCACCCATATTACCCATATTGCTCATATCAGGGCCCTGAGAACCTGCTGCGCCTGCTGCTCCCTGGGCATTTTCATACATCTTCTCAAAGAGCTTCTGTGCACTCTGCATAGCCTTTTCCTGAGCAGCCTTAAGCTCTACTACCTGATCCTCTGTCATATTCTCTGCATCGAGCTTTCCGACCATCTCCTTAAGGTTGTTAAGCTCACTCTCAACTGCAGCCTTATCTGAAGGATCTAATTTATCGCCAACTTCCTCAAGAGCCTTCTCTGTCTGGAAGACAAATGAATCCGCATCATTCTTTGCATCAATGGCTTCCTTACGCTTCTTATCCTGAGCCTCGAATTCAGCTGCCTCTTTAACAGCCTTATCGATCTCATCATCTGACATATTTGAGCCTGAAGTAATTGTTATATGCTGTTCCTTACCTGTTCCGAGATCCTTGGCGGAAACATTTACTATACCGTTTGCATCGATATCGAAGGTAACCTCTATCTGGGGAACACCTCTCCTTGCAGGAGGAATACCGTCGAGACGGAACTGGCCTAAGGACTTGTTGTCTCTTGCAAACTGTCTTTCTCCCTGTACAACATTTATATCTACCGCAGTCTGGTTATCGGCAGCCGTAGAGAATATCTGACTGTGCTTTGTGGGAATTGTCGTATTTCTCTCTATCAGTCTTGTTGCTACTCCGCCCATTGTCTCTATTGATAATGACAAAGGTGTTACATCAAGAAGAAGGATCTCACCTGCACCTGCATCTCCCGCAAGCTTTCCACCCTGGATAGATGCACCGAGTGCTACACATTCATCAGGATTTAAGTTCTTTGAAGGCTCTTTACCTGTAAGCTGTTTAACCTTATCCTGTACTGCGGGGATACGTGTGGAACCACCAACGAGCAATACCTGTCCAAGCTCTGATGCAGTTATTCCGGCATCGCTTAATGCATTCTGAACGGGAACCGTTGTCATTTCAACAAGATCATGTGTAAGCTCATCAAACTTAGCTCTTGTAAGGTTCATGTCAAAGTGCTTGGGTCCCTCAGCAGTAGCAGTGATGAAGGGAAGATTGATATTTGTGGTCGTAGCACTTGAAAGCTCCTTTTTAGCCTTCTCTGCAGCTTCCTTAAGTCTCTGAAGAGCCATCTTATCATTTGAAAGGTCAACGCCTTCATTCTTTTTAAACTCGGCAAGCATATAGTCTGTTATCTTCTGGTCAAAGTCATCACCGCCAAGTCTGTTATTACCGTTTGTGGCAAGAACCTCTATAACACCCTCACCTATCTCTATGATGGAGACATCAAAGGTACCTCCTCCCAGGTCATAGACCATGATCTTCTGCTCTTTTTCATTGTCAAGACCATAAGCAAGAGCTGCTGCCGTAGGCTCGTTGATTATACGCTTTACATCAAGTCCTGCTATCTTACCGGCATCCTTTGTTGCCTGTCTCTGGGAATCATTAAAGTATGCAGGTACGGTTATTACCGCTTCTGTAACCTTTTCCCCGAGATAGCTCTCTGCATCGGCTTTAAGCTTCTGAAGGATCATTGCCGATATTTCCTGGGGCGAATATTTCTTTTCACCTATCTGTCTCTTATAATCAGAGCCCATCTCTCTTTTGATGGATGATACGGTATTATCCGCATTGGTAACTGCCTGACGTTTTGCGGGCTCACCCACAAGTCTCTCACCATTCTTTGTAAACGCAACGACTGAAGGTGTTGTCCTTGCTCCCTCAGTATTTGCTATAACTGTCGGCTTTCCGCCTTCCATAACAGCTACACAGCTGTTAGTAGTACCCAGATCGATTCCTATTATTTTACTCATAATTTTTTCCTCCTGTATTCTGAATCATACTTGTGATCTTATCATTTAACCACAGCAACCATGCTGTGCCTTACTACCGAATCCCTGAACATATATCCCTTCTGTAATTCCTGTGCTACGACTCCTGTATCATACTCCTCACTTTCTACCTGCATTACGGCATTATGGAAATTCGGATCAAATTCCTTTCCAACTGCCTCTATAGGCTTTACTCCAAGATTTTCAAGCTCGGTTAAGAGCTGCTTATATATCTTATCCATTCCCTCGGCAAATCCTTTGGTCTTTTCTTCCTCGGGAACGGTACAAAGACCTCTTTCAAAATTATCAATAACGGGAAGTATCTTCTCTATTACCGATTTGGCTCCCATCTCATACATCGAGGACTTTTCCTTATCTGTCCTCTTTCTGAAATTTTCAAATTCGGCCATCTGACGTTTTACCCTGTCTTTAAGCTCCTCTATCTGCTCATCTCTTTTGTCTTTTTTATCCTTTTTCCACCTTGAACCCTTCTTTTTCTCTTTAGGATCCTCTTCTGTACTCTCAGCACTTTCGGACTCATCTGATCCTGTCTCTGCGGATTCTTCTTCATCAGCGTTTTCTGCTTCTTCTGATCCTTTGTCGTCTTCATTTACTTCTTCAGAAGATGCGATATCCTCTTCCTTTGGATCACTGTCAGGCGCTGCTTCTGTCTCTTTGTTATCCTTTTGCCTGTTATCATCCTCTATCGTGGTATCATCAGCAGTATCCTGCTTTAATTCTTCATCAACATCCGGCATATCAGGTAGCTCCTTTCACAATCTTATTTTTTCTTATACATTTCATCAAGCTGGCTTGTTAAGGATTTCAGGGTATCCACTACCTTATCGTAATCCATCCGTTTGGGACCTATTATGCCTATAGTTCCCTGCATTCCTTCTTCAAGCTCATATGTGGCAGTTACAACACTGCAGTCCTTCATATTCTTGACCGGTGATTCTTCACCTATGTATATCTGTATTCCCTTACTCTCTTCACCGCTGTTGGATAATGTATCATATACAATTTCAGAAAGCTGCTTTTTCTCTTCAAATGCAGTGATTATCTCACTTGCCTTCTCATTATCCGCAAGCTCCGGATATTTGAATATGTTATTTGCTCCGCTCGTGTATATCTCAAGATCTTCATCGCTCTTGATAGCCTCGGCAACAGCATCAACAACTTCCGAAATAAACTGGCTGTGTATTCCCGACTGTTCCTTCATCTTTGAGATCATTGCAAGATTGATCTCTTCTATGGTCAGGCCGTTCATACCGGTGTTCAGCAGTATATTCAGCTTCAAAAGAGTCTCATCATCCAATTCCTCCGCAACCTCGATGATCTGATTCTTTATGATGTTTCCCTCTACCACTATAACAACCAGGATCTGTCTTTCACTCATCCTTGATAGCTGTATGAATTTCAGCTTATTTCTGTGGTACCTGGGAGCAGATATCATGGCCGCATAGTTTGTATTAACTGACAGCGATCTTGCAACCTGCTTAAGGACACGTTCTATTTTATCTGCTTTTTCAACAAGGATCTCTTTCATTTCATTTACTTCGCGTTCCTTGTCTTCCATAAGCCTGTCCACGTAGAACCTGTATCCCTTATCGGAAGGGATCCGTCCGGCAGATGTATGAGGCTGCATTATATACCCCATCTCCTCAAGATCAGACATCTCATTCCTTATTGTCGCTGAACTGAGATTAAGATCGGAATACTTGGAGATCGTTCTTGATCCCACCGGTTCCCCGGTCTCTAAATAGGTCTTGATGATCGCATACAGGATAGTTTTTTTTCTTTCGCTTAGCTCCACCTGTTCACACCCTTCCTTATCTTGTTAGCACTCAACTCAAAAGAGTGCTAACATCTATGTAATAAAATACCACCTGCCTATTATTATGTCAATACATTTTTACAAAAAAAGGACATTGCCTGAACAATGTCCCTGAATATCAATAGATACATCCAATAAAGCTTCTTTATCTTAAAGGCTGAATCCTTCTTCAATGGAAACTCCGTTTACTACAGGATAGCACATTCCTTCATTACAGTTAACATATACTGTAACTTCCTTTACCGCATCCTTGTTTCCTGCAGCCTTATATGCAGCCTTGGCTCCCTTTATAAGATCCTTTTCCGAAATATCTGTTCCGTTGAACTGGAATACGATATTCTCTTTAACAACTACTTTTTTTGTGGTCTTCTTTGCAGCTGTCTTCTTTGCAGGTGCTGCCTTCTTAGCGGGCTCTGCCTTCTTTACTGCCTCAGCCTTCTTAGCGGGCTCTGCCTTCTTTACTGCTGCAACTTTCTTTACAGGTGTTTCCTTCTTAGCAGGTTCTGCCTTCTTTACTACCTTTGCAACAGCAACTGGTTTTTTCTCCTCTGCCATTGGTCTACTCCTTTCAAAATAACCATAAAACTATATAAAATAATTATAATTAATCTTACATCACGTAAATATATCTTAAATACTGGCATTTGTCAAACATTCTTTGCTAAAATCTGCCCTATTTCGGTATTTTTGTACAATTTAGATATTTTTTATTCGCCTAAAATGGAAAAACCCAGCGATTTTCCGTCATTTACGAACATCCTTACCGTTTCTAAGGATAGCTGCTTAAGGTCCTTTCCAAGATTCGGAAGCTTGCCAAGTATCGCATTTGTTACGGTGATTATATCCGTACCGCACTGATCGGCCTGTATAATGTTATATACTTCCCTGCAGCTTGCCCAGAGAGACATTGTTCCGGGCTTCTGTCTGCATATCTGTGCAGCCTCCTTCATAATGGGAACCGCATCTACACCCGTATCCAGTATCCTTCCGGCAAATATGGATACAATATTTTTGGTCCCATCCTTAAATGCATCCACTGTTTCCCTTACCTGATCAAGGGTGAGGATAGCTGTCACATTAAGCTGTAATCCGTCTGCGGATAATTTCTTTATAAGAGGTATTGATGATTCACCCCTGGAATTTGTTATGGGTATCTTAACAAATACATTATCACCGAGGGCCGCTATCACTCTTGCTTCCTTTTCCATTGTTTCAAAATCATCGGCAAAAACCTCTAACGAAAGCGGAAGATCGGGTATCTCCTTAAGTGCTTCTTTGGCAAAGCTTACATAATCCTTAACTCCTGCCTTTTTCATAAGAGTGGGATTTGTTGTAAAACCTTTTACATAGCCCTTCTTATACTCTTCCTTCATTCCCTCGATATCAGCTCCGTCTGCATATACCGTAACCTTAAGATCCTCAAATTTCATAACCGTGATACTCCCTTCTTTTTATGTATTTATCTATGTATTTTCCGTATCTTTTCAGGCATTGAGTGCATTTACCATAAGATGCCATATAACTCCCTGCCACCCTTCTGCATGAGGGGTTATCCTGTCTTCATTTACCACAGGTATAAGTACACAGGCATCAGAAACCTGCTTGGAATAACCGCCTGTCCTTGAAACTATCGAAATGACCGAAGCACCCCTTTCCTTCCCAAGCTTTAGTGCATTAACTATGTTAAGGGATGTCGTCTCGCTTCCTCCTCCAACAGAAAATACCATTATGGTGTCCTTACTTCCTATCCTCGATGTCTTAAGCCATTCCGAAAATGTTGTCTCCCAACCCTCATCGTTGGTTCTTGCAGTAAGCTCGGATACATTATCCGTAGGTGCATAGGTCTCTATCTTTCCGATCTTTCTGAAATCATTGACCGCATGTGAAGCATTAGCCGCACTTCCTCCGACACCGAGAATAAAAAGTCTTCCTCCGTTATCTCTGGTGGCTTTAAGGATCTCAATACCCTTACGGATCTCCTCCCTTGGTACCGTATCGACTATCCTCTTTGTTTCTTCCATGTAGCTGTCAATATAATCCGTGCTCATCATTCCCTCCTTATTAATGATCTTATTCTACAGCCTGAGCGGCTTTTAATATATCTCCGGTTATGATATCCGGCTCTATATCACATAATTTTTTACAGGCATCACATTTGAGGTCTCCCAGGAAAATGGTTTTCACACCTGCTGCCCTGCCTGCCTTAACATCCGTAAAGGAATCTCCTATCATATATGAATTTTCATAATCGATATTATAGGTTTTTCCTGCCTTTAGGATGAGACCCGGTTTGGGTTTCCTGCACTCGCATTCCTTTATCAGATAATCCTCTTTTGTATACTTCTGCCTCTTCGGATAATGGGGACACATATAAACAGCCTCTAACTCTATCCCCTCTTTTTTCATATCGTTTACAAATCCCGTATTTATATCATAAAGAGTCGAAAGCCTTGATTTTCCCTTTGCCGCACCCGGCTGATTCGTAACGATAAATATATAATATCCTTTTTTCTTAAATATGGAAAGAGCTTCGACAACATCAGGAAGAAGCTTAAATTCCTCAGGCTTCTGCGGTGAATCGAGCTGTTCCGTATCATCATTATATACTATCTCGTTAATTACACCATCCCTGTCAAGAAAGACAGCTTTTACTTTTTTATTGAACCTTTTATCGGAATACTCCCTGAATTCATTAAGAGCCGGAGGACTCCCTATCTCATAGAACCTCCTTGTAACCTCATGGGCTGCAAGCTGTCCCTTTAAGCTTAACCTGTTCTGTATTATGGCAACATCAAATTTATCGCTTTCGTTATATTCTTCAAACAGGCTTCTTTCATAGATACAGACACCATAATCGATGTATTCCATATCCTCTGTCCTGTTCATCTTGTCATAGAGAAGTATATTTCCGTCTTTGGCAACAACATTACTCTTATCCAGAGTGTTATTGTTCTTAAGTATGGTCATTACCGCTCTTTTTCCCTGAGCCTTGCCTGTAAAATACCTGTATATGGTCTCCTCATAATCAATATCCATAAAGGAATCACCATAGGTAACAAGAAAATCCTCTTCCAGATGGTCAAGTGCCCTTTTTATGGCACCTCCGGTTCCGAGAAGCTCCTTTCCGTCATAACAGTAGGTTATGGAAATATCCCTGTCACTCCCGTCACCATAATATTCCTCTATCATATCAGCCTTATATCCTATTAAAAAAAGATATTTCCTAAACCCGGCTGCCTTAAGGAGCTTAAGCTGATAATCAAAGAAAGGCTTTCCGTTGACATCCACTAATGATTTCGGACATTCCTTTGTATAATCCTTTAATCTCGTACCAAGTCCGCCCATAAGGACTACAACCTGCAGATCCTTAGGCTCGATCATAGTACCTTAGCTCCCTCCATTTCAAAACGGAACCTTACCTCTTCCATCCCCGCTTCGGTAAGGGCTCTTCTGAGTCTGCTCTTATCTTTTGCATAAAACATAAGGAATCCGCCTCCGCCGGCTCCTATCATCTTGCCTCCGAGAGCACCGTTTTTAAGAGCGAGATCATACCACTCATCTATCCTCGGATTACTCATACCACCGGATCTCTTTTTCTTATACTCCCAGTGTACATTCATGATATCGGCAAAGGTATCAAGATCACCTTTTTCAAATGCATCCCTGCTCCTGTAACCAAGCTCCTTGACATAATCAAGATTCTTTATCATGTCATCATTATGCTGCCTGCTCTTTTCGTCCTGCTCCTTTAATATACTTCCTGCCGATCTTGAAAAGCCCGTAAAGAAAAGGCATAGATTATCCTCAAGATTATATAAGGTCTCTTTGGTGATCCTTAAAGGGTCTACCCATACATATCCGTCCCTGTGAAAATCCATGCAGGTGATACCGCCATATGCTGATATATACTGATCCTGCTTTCCGATAGGTTCTTTAAGCCTTCCCATTTCTATCTCGCAGGCTTCTTCGGCAAGTGTCCTTGTACTTACTATATTTCCCTGCAGCGTGTGAAGGGCGCGAAGAAGCGCTGTCGTAAAGCTCGAAGAGGAGCCAAGTCCCGTTCCTGCCGGAATATCAGCCATGGAACATATTTCTATATGCGGATCCTTCCATTCCAAAAGCCTTAGGGCTTCTCTTATGATCGGATGCTCTATCTCATCTATTGAAGAGGCCTTTTCAAATTTCGAGTATTTAAGCAGATAACCCTCATCAAAGGTCTGATGAAGGGTTATATATACATATTTATCTATAGCCGCGGAAATAAGAAAGCCTTCCCTTTCCTCATAATATGACGGAAGGTCTGTTCCTCCTCCTCCCAAAGATATCCTCAAGGGACTTCTTGCAACTATCATAACTTACCTCCTGATCAGTTTCTTGCTTCAAATACCCAGGGATTGGACATAAGATATTCCACAGTCTTTACGACTCCCTCCTCTATGGTTGCCTTTGGCTTCCATCCAAGTGATCTGACTTTTTTTGTATCAAGATATATAAACGGATTATCTCCTATCCAGCCTCTCTCTCCTCCGGCATAGGAAAGCTTCGGATCTACTCCGAGCCGTTTGGATATCCAGCCTACAGAATCATTTACCTCACAATACTCATCTGTGCCAAGGTTATAGATGTTCACCTTCTCATCAGCATTTCTTATTACCGTAAGTATCGCTTCCATACAGTCCTTAACATACAGATATGACTTTCTCTGCTTACCGTTGCCCAATATATAGAGCTGTGTCGGATCATCCTTAAGTTTTTTACAGAAATCAAAAACATGGCCGTGAGTATATCTTTCTCCAAGGATGGATACAAATCTGAATATATATACCTGAAAGTCAAACCCTTCCGCATATGCGGCAAGCAGTCCCTCACAGGCTAACTTTGACGCACCGTAAAGAGAAGTCTGTATGGGGAAGGGGGCATCCTCCGGAGTGGGGATCACGGTTGCCTCACCATATACTGATCCTGTGGATGAAAATCCGATCCTTTTTATGTTATTGGCTCTCATTGCTTCCAAAACATTGAAGGTAGCTATGGTATTCTGTTTTAAGTCCTTTTCGGGATGCTCTGTACCCATCCTGACATCCGCATTTGCTGCAAAATGGAACACAAAATCACAGCCCTTCATGGATTCCTTAAGCTTTTCTTCATCAAGATTATCCCCCTCTATAAGGGTAAATCTTTCATTTTTTAATGCATCCTCAAGAAACTCTCTTCTTCCCGTGGAAAAATTATCATATACAACAACTTCATTCTCGAGTTCGGACAGCAGCCTGTCTGCCATGTTGGACCCTATAAAGCCTGCCCCGCCGGTTATAAAATATTTCATTCTTTCTCTCCTTCTATATGTCATAGGATGCTTCTTCCTGAACCTTTGAAAGGAACAGCCTTGCATCTCTTTGATATTCCTCTTTATTATATTGCAGATATCCTATCTGAACCTCCACCCTTATGGGAGATGAGGCTATATCTGCAAAGTTCTCACTCTTCCCCATATTGTTTTCAAGTCTGTTATATACGGAGCTGCAGCCCTTTCTGTCTGTCGTAAGTATTATGGCTAAAGTCCCCTTATCATCTATTGCATATACCCTGTCCTCAAGTCTTACCGTATTCACAACTATCTTTGATACCTTTACGAGTACCTGATCATACTGGCTCTTTTTGAGAACCTTTTTCAGTTCATCCTGATACCTCAGCTTTATGACCATAAGTGATATTGGCTGATTATTACGTTCTGCAAAGGATACCTGGGTCTGCATATCCATAAACATGCTTCTTAAGTTATAGAGGTTGGTAAGAGGATCTATCATTACCAGTTCATCTACCTGACGCTTAAGGAGAGCATTTTCGATAAGCATCTTATTATGACCATTGGCATATAATGTACATCCTATCACAGTAAGAGCAGGAATGACTATCCACAGAAAGGTGATCGGCACCGCTTCCTTCCCCTGATTTGCTATCTGGAAGATCTTGATACCGTTATAGATGACCGTAGCTAAAGCAGCCAAAACTATTGCAAGTGTGACAAAATGAAGCGATGCGACAAGAGCTATGATAAAGACAGCTGCAGTAATTATGATGTTCTCAACAAAAAGTTCTTTTCCGCAAAGACCCATCACAAGTGCAGCCAAAAAAAGAGCCATAAGCATTATACTTATGCCGATATCATGTAACATTTTTCCAGCGTATTTCTTTTCACTCATATGCTTCCCCTAATCCGGATCCCTGACATCATCGCTGCAGAAAAGTCTTTCTTCTATAATATATCTGGGTCTTTCCTTTACCTCAATATATATCTTTCCTATGTACTGACCGACAAGTCCGAGAGAGAACATGATGCTCCCTCCTATAAACCATAATGACCATATTATCGTGGTCCAGCCTCTTACCACATCCCCGGTTATATACGAATGAAAAGCGTATATAGCCGCTACTATGGCGATCAATATCATAAAAATACCGGCACCCATGATAAAATTCATGGGTTTTATGCTGAATGAAGTTATCCCGTCAAGAGCGAAGGATATCATTTTTTTTAACGGATATTTGGATTCCCCGGCCATCCTTTCTTTTCTTGCATAGTAAACGCAATCCGAATTATAGCCTATTGTGGGTACTATACCTCTGAGGAACAGATTTCTTTCTTTAAACTGTGACAGGCCTTTTATCGCCCTTTGGCTCATCAGCCTGTAATCCGCGTGATTATATATACTCTTTGCTCCCATCATATTCATAAGCTTATAAAATGACTGGGCTGAAAACCTTTTAAAGAAGGTATCACTTTTTCTCTCGGCCCTTACACCGTAAACAATATCATTGCCGTTCTCATACTTTTCAAGCATTTCCTCTATAACCGAAATGTCATCCTGAAGGTCTGCATCTATTGAGATAGCCGCATCCACCTCTTCCTTTACCGTCATAAGTCCGGCTAAAAGAGCATTCTGATGCCCGACATTTCCGGCAAGCTTCAGACCCTGAACATGTTTATATCCCTTATTTGATCCGGTTATAACTTCCCATGTCCCATCTTTACTTCCGTCATCAACATATAAGACAAAGCTGTCCCCTGTGATCTTACCCCTGTCAGTCAGCTCGCATATGAGACTTTCAAGCTGTTTTACTGTTTCCGGTAATGCCTCTTCCTCATTATAGCACGGAACTATAATTCCCAACTTTACCATTCCGATCCCCTTAGGTTTATACCACGTATTTTCAGAAAAAGTTATATCATCCTGCAAAGTATATCACATTAGGCCGTTAAAATCTATCCTATCAGATAATGAAAAGCTGACTCAATAAAAAAGGCCAGGGAGCATATCATATACTCCCTGACCGTTTACTATATTCAGTTTCCGCCAAGGTAATCTGTTATTCCCTGGATAGCCTTGTCTTCATCCTCACCGTCAGCCGATACTATTACCTTATCTCCCGCTGAAAGGACCAATGTCATCATTCCCATAATGCTCTTTGCATTAACCCTTTTTTCTCCAGACTGGATATAAATACTGCTTAAATACTGACTGGCAACCTGTACAAGTAATGCTATCGGTCTTGCCTCGAGACCGTTTTCCAACTTGATCTGTACTTCCTGTTTTTTCATAATTCAACTCCTTTAACACTTGCTCTTATTTTTATCTGCCAATTCTATTATTCTCCTCAATCTGTGGTTAACTCCCGATTTACCTACTTTTGGATCACATAATTCCCCAAGCTCCTTAAGCGAGGCATCCGGGTATTCAAGTCTCAGCCTTGCGAGTGTTTTTACAGACTCGGGTAAGAGTTTGTATTCGGGAAGCTTTTGAACATATTCGATAGCCTCCTTCTGCTTTACATAGGCATTAACCGTCTTTTTTATATTAGCGGCCTCACAGTTAACCGTCCTGTTGACCTTATTGTTTACATCTCTGAGTATTCTGACATTTTCATACTGCATCATGGCTATTGGTGCTTCCATAACATTGAGCGCCTCAGCCACCTTTTCCCCGTCCTTTATATATACTACAAGACTTCCTTTCCTTTCAACAAGTCTTGCCTGTATATCAAAGGTCTCAAAGAGCTCTATCAGTCTTTCTGCCTTGTTCTGATCTTTGGTAACTATCTCTAAATGATAGGATCTTTCCGGATCGCTGACGGACCCTGCTGAAATAAATGCCCCTCTTAAATACGCCCTTTTACAGCAGATCCTCTCAAGCAAAAGTTCATTATTAAGAGATGTTCTGATCTTTTCACTGTCTTCATCGGAAAGCGGGCAATAATACTCAAGCTTACCCTGCCCCATTTTTTCCGACATCCGATACCCACTTATCTTAAATGTTTTTTCAAATAATGTAAAGCATTTCCTTGCAACTATTTCATTATCCGTCTGTATCAGCATTTGTCCCGTTTTTGAGCCATAATCGATAAGTGCCGAGAGTTCGGCAAGCTCACAATGTCTCGCGGGATTTATATGTCTGTACAGCTCTTCCTTGACTTCCTTTGAAAATGACATGTAACACCTATTTTTTTCTGTTCTGGTCTTTTTCTATATCCCTGTGGTCTATCTTAAATCCGTACTCATCGTTTCTTCTGAGTCTTTCATAAAAAGCATTGGCCAGCGTAACCGATCTGTGTTTTCCGCCGGTGCAGCCTATGGCTATGACAAGCTGGTTCTTACCTTCAAGGATATAATTAGGAAGAAGGAAACCCACCATATCTTCGAGTTTATCAAGAAACTGTCCGGATTCCTTAAAGCTCATCACATAGTCCCTTACCTCTTTATCATTTCCGTTTTTGGGTCTTAATTCGTCAAGATAAAAAGGATTTGGCAAAAACCTTACATCAAAGACCAGATCCGCATCCTGAGGGATACCGTATTTAAAGCCAAATGACATTATCGTAACAAAGAGATTCTTATAATTTTCATTATTTACAAATATCTTCTCAAGCTCAGCTCTCAGTTCACGGGTCAGAAGCCTGCTTGTATCGATTATGTAATCGGCATCCTTCTTTATCTCGGAGAGCTTATCCCTCTCTCTTTCTATTCCCTTATCCACCCTTTCCTTCCCCGCAAGCGGATGGACTCTTCTTGTTTCCTTATATCTCTTAATGAGGATCTCGTCATTAGACTCCAGAAAAATGACCTCGTAGCTTATTCCCCTCTCTCTCATGCTTCTTAGTATATCGGTGAGTTCACTGAAGGTATTGGAGGTCCTGACATCAACCCCTATCGCTGCCTTTTCCACTTCACTTCCCTGTGTCATTACAAGATCTGAAAACATGGGGATCAGGGGCACCGGAAGATTATCCACACAATAATAGCCAAAATCCTCAAGCATTTTAAGAGCGGTACTTTTTCCCGCTCCTGACATTCCAGTCACTACTACGAATCTCATGAGTATCTCCTGTCTGTATATTTATATGTTTTTCAATAAAGACCAAACCTTAGCCTGAACCTTGCAGAATCAAAACTCACCTATCATCAATACTTCAGGTTCTATAGCCACACCCTGCTTATCCATTACCGCAGTCTGAACGTCTTTTATGAGAGTAATGATATCCAAAGCAGTCGCCTCACTTTTGTTTATAACAAAACCGCAATGTTTATCCGATATCATGGCACCGCCTACTCTGTAGCCTCTTAAACCCGAGTCGTCTATAAGCTTTCCCGCAAAATAGCCTTCAGGTCTTTTAAATGTACTTCCGGCACTTGGATAATTAAGGGGCTGCTTTGTTATTCTTCTCTCGGTAAGGTCATCCATCAGGGCTTTTATCTTATCCCTGTCATCTTTTTTTAATTCAAAGCAGGCCTTCAGTACGATAAGCTCACTGTGCTTTATGATACTGTCCCTGTATCCGAAAGCCATTTCATCTGCCTTCTTTTTGACTACGCTGTGCGAAACCGGATCAAAAAGAGTCACTTCCCTGACAACATCCTTCATTTCTCCGCCATAGGCCCCTGCATTCATGACTATGGCACCACCGATACTTCCCGGTATCCCTGAGGCAAATTCAAGTCCCGAAAGTGATGCTTCGTAAGCTTTCATCGCAGTCTTTGACAGAAGAGCGCCTGCTCCTGCCTCTATATATGTCCCTTCTGCCTCTATATCTTCGAATTCTCCCGAAAGCTTTAAGACGATACCTCTGTACCCCTTATCGCCTACAAGAAGATTACTTCCGTTTCCTATCAAAAAGTATTCTTCCTTCTGATCCCTTATAACAGACAGACAACCGGAGAGCTCCTCTATATCATTTACCGTAATAAAGCAGTCAGCAGGACCCCCCACCCTGAAGGTGGTGTGCCCTGCCATTTTTTCATTTAAGCTGATCCTGTCCTCAGGGATCATTTTTCTTATCGCTTCTATCGTATTTTCCTTCAACCTGCTCTCCTCATCCTGCCTCATCAAGCACAAGCTTTGCAGCTCCATAGATCCCCGCATCGTTACCTAATGTAGCCAGAGCAAAAAGTGCTTCCCTGCTGGCATGGAAAACATATTTTCTGTAATATTTTTCTATAAATGTAAGAAGGATCTCTCCTGCCTTTGATACACCGCCGCCTATTACAAATATCTCGGGATTTACAACGCAGGCAACTACCGCCAGACCCTTTCCCAGATACTCGCCGAACTCCTCTGCGATCTCCACTGCAAGCTCATCCCCTGCCTTTACCGCATCGAATACTGTCTTTGCCGTAACCTCTGAATTTCTAAGAACGCTGTCCTTATCCTTTGACTTTAACTGCTTATTTGCTATCCTTACAAGACCTGTTGCGGACGCATACTGTTCAAGACAGCCCTTATTACCGCAGCCGCAGCTTTCGCTCTCGTCATCCTCAACATGGATGTGACCTATCTCTCCTCCGGCGCCAGCAGATCCTGCCATTATCTCTCCATCGATTATTATACCGCCGCCTACTCCTGTCCCCAGGGTTACAAGGACGATATTGTCATAACCTTTTCCGCCACCCTTCCACATTTCTCCAAGAGCAGCTACATTGGCATCATTTCCTGCCTTCACCGGAACTTTTAGAAGGTCTTCAAGCTCTTTTGCTATGTTTTTTATTCCCCATCCGAGGTTTACGCATCTGTTTACAACTCCCTGTTTATCTACCGGTCCGGGAGCTCCCATACCTACACCCGCTACATCCTTTATATCTATTTTTTTCTCATCGATAACCTTACTTATCGCCTCTGCTATATCGGGGATGATGAATTTTCCGTCTTCATCTTTTCTGGTCGGTATTTCCCATTTGTATTTAACATCCCCGGCCGTATTAAAAAGACCGAGTTTAACCGTTGTTCCTCCTATATCAACTCCAAAACAGTATCTTTCAGCCATCAGTCATCCTCCTCCTGTTCTTCTCTTTTTTTCATTGACTGCTGTACCCTGTTATAAAGCTCTCTGGCAGCATTGTATCCCATCATCTTCTGTCTGTGATTAACTGCTGCTGATTCACATATTATTGCAAGGTTACGACCGGGTCTTATGGGAATGTTATGACATACGACCTTATTGCCAAGATATTCCGTATATTCCTCTTCAAGCCCTATCCTGTCATAATCCTTATCTCTGTCCCACTCCTCAAGTCTTATGACAAGGTCGATATTCTGTGTCTCCTTAACACAGGAAACACCAAAAAGCATCTTTACATCGACTATCCCTATACCCCTTAATTCAATAAGATGCTTGGTTATATCAGGTGCGGATCCCACAAGGGTATCATCACTTACCTTTCTTATCTCCACAACATCATCCGTAACCAGTCTGTGTCCCCTCTTTATAAGCTCGAGTGCTGCCTCGGATTTTCCTATTCCGCTTTCACCTGTAATAAGCACTCCTTCACCATAAACGTCAACGAGAACACCGTGTACCGAAATACAGGGAGCAAGCTTTACATTAAGCCATTTGATAACCTCCGCCATAAGGTTGGATGTTTCAAGGGACGATACGAGTACCGGAACACCCTTTGACCTTGCAACGCCCAAAAATATATCCCCGGGTTTTAAATCCCTTGCAAATATAAAGCAGGGAGTATTCTCAGTCATGACGGCTTCATATCTGTTTTTCCTCTCCTCCGGTGTAAGGGATCCCAGATAGGAATATTCAACAAATCCGATTATCTGAACACGGGTCGCATCATAATTCTCCAGAAATCCTGCCAGCTGTATAGCCGGTCTGTTAATATCCGGTTTTGTAATCTTTGTCTTCTTTATATCTATCTCCGGCGTAAGATCCTTAAGACTGAATTTTTCTATCAATTCCTTTACCGATACTGTCTGTGCCATAAGAAAACCCTCCATATTAAAATACTTAGTTTATAGTATCATACCCTTATGAAAAAATCCATAAACCGCTTCTGCCGACCTTGCGTCCATCGACGGTACTTTTTTCAGTTCTTCAACATCCGCGTTTTTGATATCTTCTATCGATTCATAGTAACGCATAAGTGCCCTTCTCCTGGTCTTTCCTATTCCCTTTATATCATCCAGTACTGAATGCACCTGACCGCTGCTCCTTAAGCTTCTGTGGAACTCTATCGCAAACCTGTGAGCCTCATCCTGTATCCTGGTTATAAGCTTGAAGCCCTCTGAATTTCTGTCGATGGGGATTTCAATATCATTATAATAAAGACCTCTTGTCCTGTGATTATCATCCTTTACCATCCCGCAGACGGGTATCCTGAGATTGAGTTTGGAAAGCACCTTTAAGGCTATATTAACCTGGCCTTTTCCTCCATCCATCATTATAAGATCCGGAAATCTGTTAAATTTGCCATATGTACTTCCCTCATTCTCCTCCATCTCCTTAAGTCCGTGGGAGAAACGTCTGGTAAGTACCTCATCCATTGAAGCGTAGTCATTTGGCCCCTCAACCGTTTTTATCTTAAACTTTCTGTAATCATTTCTTTTGGGTTTTCCGTTCTCATAAACGACCATTGATCCCACCGAATCATAACCGCTTATATTTGAAATATCATAGGCTTCCATCCTTACGATATCCTTAAGTCCTATGAGTTCTGCTATCTCGCTGACCGCTCCCTTTGTTTTTGCCTCTTCGTTCTTAACCTTTTCAATATCCTGCCTCAATACTATTTCCGCATTTCTTTCTGCAAGCTCAAGAAGCTTTTCTTTCTTTCCCTTTACCGGAGTCAGAAGATGAACCTTATTTCCCCTCTTTGAAGAGAGCCATTCCTCTATGATCTCTTTATCTTCAAAGGTCACAGGTATGAGCATCTCCTTTGGGATATAGGGAGTTCCCGCATAGAACTGCAGTATAAAGTTCCTTATTATATCTTTATCATCACTCTCATAGATATTCTCCATGTAATGATGTTCCCTTCCGATTATCTTACCTCCCCTTATATAGAAAACCTGGATTATCACAGATTCTGAGTCTCTGGCGAGTGCTATGACATCCCTGTCATTGGCACTGCTGTCAGTGATCCTCTGTTTCTGGGTAATCTGGCTTATACTGTTCAAAAGATCCCTGTATTCTATTGCCTTTTCATAATCCATGATCTCAGAGGCAGCGTCCATCTTAGTCTTTAACTCATTGATGAGTACCTTATAATTCCCGTTCAGAAAGTCAATAACACCTTTTACCGCTTCATTATAGTCTTCTTTTTTTATAAGTCCTATACAGGGTGCAGGACAGCTGTTCATATGATAATAAAGGCAGGTTCCCTTAAGGTCCTCCTCTGAAGAATATTTATTTTCCGATATCCGCTTATTACATGGCCTGATATTGTAATACTTTTGCAAAAACTCTATAGTGTCCTTTACTGCGTTTGCCGATGTAAAAGGGCCAAAATATCTTGCATTATCCTTTTTGACCTGCCTTGTCAGGGTGATCCTCGGATAATCTTCCCCTGTAGTGACCTTGATATACGGGTAAGTCTTATCATCCTTTAAAAGGGTATTATATTTGGGCTGATGCTCCTTTATAAGATTGTTTTCAAGAACAAGAGCTTCAAGCTCAGAACCCGTCACCACATACTCAAACCATGCGATATGATCGACCATCTGTCGTATCTTGGCCGTTTTATTCGTACTTTCCCTGAAATATGACCTTACCCTGTTTCTTAGGATAATGGCCTTTCCGACATAAATGATCATATCATCATTATCATGCATCAGATACACACCCGGCTTCTTTGGAAGCTTATTCAGTTCTTCTTCTATATCAAATCCTGCCTTACTCATAAAACTCAGATCCTGCTCATTCTTTTTATCTAATATAATCCCTTCCTCATCCTAAACAGAAGAATCGATTCCATTCCCCGGATTTTTATATGATACCATAAAATCCTCCTTTACGCTTGAATCCTTAAATCTATAGATATTTTTATGTACATAGGAAGAACCCTCCGATCCTCTCAGTTGAAAGAAAAGAAGGGTTCCCTATCTATAATAATGGATTTATTAAAGATCCTGTTTAGCTATCAGGCCTTTGTCTTGGGGCGATTATTGATGATCTCAAATACAACTGCCGCAAGCAGTACCACGCCCTTAACAACCTTCTGCCAGTTGGGGTCGATACTCATTATTGACATACCCAGGTTTATAACACCTATAAGTGTAGCACCGACAACCATACCGAATACGCTTCCTGATCCGCCATATGCGCTCACACCGCCTACGATACAGGCTGAGATCGCATCAAGCTCGTAGTTCTGTCCCATATATCCGTTAGCAGTTGAGAGCTTTGCAAGACTTGTCCATCCTGCTATAACGGATAAGAACTGCATATTGAGATAAGCAAAGAAAAGAACGAGCTTTGTATCTATACCCGAAAGCCTTGTAGCTTCCATGTTTCCACCCATTGCATAGAAGTATCTTCCAAGAACGGTCTTGCTTGCAATAAAGTTATAAATAAGAAGAACTACTACAACCCATATCAAAACCATGGGAATACCAAGAGCGGTCTCTCCGAGAGCTCCCGAATACTTTACGGCAAAGAGCATTATTATCGCAGATATTATCACACATCTGACAATAAGTGCCATTAAGGATTCTGTTTCATATCCTTTTTTGATCTTTGTTGTCCTGTCCTTTATCTGAAGGAATACAAAGATAACACAGACGATAACTCCGATAGGAATACACAGAGCCTTGGGAATATGACTGTTAAAGAGCTTCTTGAATCCCTCTATATCATTGATCGATATTGATGATGTAGATGATGCCGTGGTAACTATCTTTGTTCCAAGTCCTCTGAATGCCAAGAATCCACCAAGTGTTGCGATCCAGGGCGGGATATTAAGATAGGCTATAAGCCATCCGAGTATGGCACCTATCACGCATCCTATAAGAACCATGGCTATCATGGCTATGGGAACAGGAGTCCCCATATTTACAAGCATATAGGCTCCGATAGCATCTACCAGACATACGGTAGCACCAACCGAAAGATCGATGTTACCTTTGATAAGCATACACATAAACATACCTGTTGCAAGTATAAATACATAGGCATTCTGTGTTATAAGTGCTTCAAAATTCATTGCAGATAGAATCATTCCCTTTGTTGTGATTGAAAAGAAAATAACAACAAGGACCAGAATGATCTGCATAGTATGTTCTTTAAATATCTTACCTACTTTTTCCATATCTTCGTCCTTCCTTTGTTATTTTTTCTCTTTCTTCGATACAACATCAAAGATTACCGCACCCAGAAGAACGAGACCTTTAACGGCCTTCTGAAGGTTGGCATCCACACCGCATATCGACATACCCTGGTTGATCACACCCATAAGGAGTGCGCCGATGATGACTCCGGGAACCGTACCTATTCCGCCATATGCACTGGCTCCACCGATGAAACATGCACCGATGGCATCCATCTCGTAACCCTGTCCGTATGTGGGCTGTGCACTTGCTGCTCTTGCTATTGTAAGAGTTCCGGCAAGTCCGGAAAGAAGTCCCATGAAGGAATATGCAAAGAAGTAAACTTTCTTGACATTGACACCCGAAAGCTGTGCAGCCTTTTTGTTACCGCCGACAGCGTAAAGGTCACGGCCTATGGTTGTCTTCTGCGTAACATAACCGAAAGCGATGACAACGAGCAGTACCCAGATAAGAGATGTGGGTATACCCTGATATGCCGCAAGCTTGTATGTTAAGTAGAATACTACGACCGAGATTATGACCATCTTAACAACGTCGCCGAGTAACGGAGGAGTCTCATATCCGCGTTTTTTCGTATTGATGCGCCCGTAAATGGTCATGATGAGATAGATCGCGATACCGATGATACCTGCTGCCATACATGTCAGGTTAACATCGTTACCGAAAAGTGACATCGTCGATCCGGGAATATAGCAGTCTGCACCGCCACCGAAAGTCTTCAGGAATCCGTCCATCTTGGAAAGATTGAGTGCCTGGCCGCCGAGAACTACGTTTGATAAACCTCTGAAAGCGTACATGCCTGCAAGCGTAGCGATAAAGGGCGGAACATTCACGAATGCGATCCAAAAGCCCTGCCACATACCTATCGCAAGTCCGATGAGCATCATAATGGCAAATGCAACTATGAAATTGATATCCTTATCAAGAACAACACCACCGACTGCGCCGACAAAGCAGACAACCGATCCGACAGCAAGGTCGATGTTACCGCCTGTTAAGATACACAGCAGCATACCGGTTGCAAGAACGAACACGTACGCGTTCTGTGAAAGGAGGTTATTGATGTTCTGAGGCAGCAGGATCGCTTTATTTGTCAGGATATAGAACAGGATGATGACAAGAACAAGAACGATCGCCATTGCATATTTTTTTAATACTGCGGAAAAATTCGTTTTCGTCATCCTTACTCACCCCTTCCCGATCTCATGATGCAGGCCATGATCGACTCCTGGCTTGCCTCTTCCTGCTTAAGCTCTCCGACGAACTTTCCTTCGTTCATGACATATATCCTGTCACTCATTCCGATCGTCTCGGGAAGCTCTGAAGAGATCATGACTACCGATTTGCCGGCCTTAACAAGATCATTGATGATACAGTAGATCTCGTACTTGGCACCTACGTCGATACCACGGGTAGGCTCATCAAGAAGAAGTACATCAGGTTCCGCGAACATCCATTTAGCCAGAAGGACTTTCTGCTGGTTACCACCGGACAGATTGCCGACATTCTGCTCAACCGTGGGTGTCTTGGTCTTGAGCATATCTTTGTATTCAACCGCGACCTGATACTCTTTATCCTTATCTATGATGTTCTTTGCGCTTACTGCATCAAGATTGGCAAGAGTCGTATTGATCTTAATGGGGTTGTTAAGAACAAGTCCGTTTCCTTTACGGTCTTCCGTTACATAAGCAAGCTTGTTCTTGATAGCTTCCTTGGCGTTCTTGAGGTTGACCTCCCTGCCGTTAAGAAGCATTGTTCCCGTTATTCCGGTACCGTATGATTTACCGAAGATACTCATGGCAAGTTCGGTACGTCCTGCACCCATAAGACCGTAGATACCTACGACCTCACCCTTGCGTACGGTAAACGATACGTTGTCAACAACCTTCTTTTCGGGATAGAGCGGATGATAAACGCTCCAGTTCCTGACTTCGAGATTGACATCTCCGATCGTGACATCATGTCTCTTCGGGAAACGGTCAGTGATCTCACGGCCGACCATGCCCTTTATTATCCTGTCTTCGGAAATCTCTTCCTTTGATTTGTCAAGAGTCTCTATCGTTGCACCGTCACGTACGACCGTGATCTTGTCCGCAACATATGAAACCTCGTTAAGCTTATGAGATATAATTATCGATGTTAATCCGTTCTCTTTCTTGAAGCGAAGGAGCAGATCAAGAAGCGCTCTTGAATCCTTCTCATTAAGAGATGATGTGGGCTCATCAAGGATAAGAAGCTTTGCATGCTTTGCAAGTGCTTTCGCGATCTCGACAAGCTGCTGCTTACCTGTACCAAGTTCCTTGACAAGTGTTCTGGAACTGTCTGACAGTCCGACCATCTTTAAGAACTTATCTGCCTCACCGTATGTTTCATTCCAGTCAATGGCAGCTTTCTTTCCTCTTTCATTTCCAAGGAACATGTTCTCACCTATTGACATATAAGGGATGAGTGCCAGTTCCTGATGGATGATAACGATTCCTTTTTCCTCGGAATCCTTGATCTTGTTGAACTTACAGACTTCACCGTTGTATATGATATCCCCTTCGTATGTTCCGTAAGGGTAAATACCGCTCAGAACATTCATAAGGGTTGATTTCCCTGCACCGTTCTCTCCGACAAGTGCATGGATCTCGCCTTCCTCTACCTGAAAATTAACGTTATCAAGTGCTTTGACTCCGGGGAAGGTTTTGGTTATGTTTTTCATTTCGAGAATTACTTTAGCCAAAATGTATCCCTCCTAAAACCCATTATTATATGATACCTTACCTAACAAACAGGCGGGATATACCCGCCTGTTGTATTAGACTGTGTTACTGTCCAGTGCAGGATTACTGAAGATCTGCCTCTGTGTAGTAACCGCTGTCGATAAGAAGCTCTTTGTAGTTGTTGATATCAGCAAATACAGGCTCGCAAAGGTATGAAGGAACAACGCCCTTACCATTGTCATATGTCTCCGTATCGTTAACTTCAACTGTCTCGCCCTTAAGGATCTGACCAACCATCTTAACAACCTGAGCTGCAAGAGTACGTGTATCC
>JAILEM010000050.1 GCA_024687745.1 Lachnospiraceae bacterium | reverse complement strand
TCTAAAACCACGGTGAATGGCCCGTCATTTATAAGTGACACCTTCATATGCGCACCGAATTCGCCTGTATCGCATTTTAGACCATATTTATCGGTGAATTCCCCGATCATGTACTCGTAAATCTCTTTTGCATGCTCAGGTGAACCTGCTTTTACAAAGGAGGGTCTGTTTCCTTTTCTGCAATCCGCATAGAGGGTAAATTGTGATACAAGAAGGATCGATCCTTTAACATCATTTATTGAAAGGTTTGTTTTGTCATTTTCATCTGTGAAGATCCTTAATCCGACGGTTTTTTTGATCATTTTATCCGCCGTTTCCTTATCATCGGCTTCACAGATACCTGCAAGTATCAGAAAGCCGTTTGAACAGCTTCCTGTTATTCCTGCCTCTGTTTCGACACTTGCTTCCTTAACGCGTTGAATTACAAATCTCATAAACTCTTATCTCCCCTTATATACAATACTACTCTCCCACCGGATATATCACAGCGGAAGAGTACTGAATGTGTATACTTAATACAGTCAGTTTTCCTGACGTATATTATGATTCCTTGTTCTCTCCGGACCCAGTATTCTGTATAATGTCAGCCTGAGCCGATTTCACTTCTTCAGAGTTATCATTCATGCTTTCTTCAATATTCAGCCTGAAGTGATCACTGTTGTCAGCGGCTTCGGGATTATTTGAATTGGCTGTTTTTCTGTTCTTTTTGAAGGTATGCTTGGGAATGTAATCACTTTTGTCATAATAATATGAAGTTTCCGTAGGAAGATTTCTTTTCTTCAGTCTCGTCTCAATATAGGTCTTAAATGCCGAATAGATGACAGCAAAGACGGGAACACCTAAGAACATACCGACAAATCCGAACAATCCACCAAACAGCGTTATTGAAAAGATGACCCAGAAGCTTGAAAGACCTGTGCTTTCACCAAGTATCTTAGGCCCAAGGATATTACCGTCAAACTGTTGAAGGATCAGTATAAAAATAAGGAATATAAGACATTTCCTGGGATTTATCAGAAGTACAAGGAAAGCAGATGGTACGGCACCTATGAAGGGTCCGAAATACGGTATTACATTTGTTGCTCCGACGATACAGCTTATCAGCAAAGGATATGGAAGCTTCAAGATATTCATACAGATAAAGCAGATTATCCCGATTATCAGTGAATCCACTAATTTGCCCGAGATAAATCCTCCCAAAGTCTGATTGATGTATCGTGAATTGCTTATGAAGGTATCTGCTTTATTTTGCGGCATATAAGCATATACTATCTTTTTGATCTGGGCAAGATGCAGATCCTTTCTATATAGAAGATAGATGGATATTATGGATCCGATTATGAATTTAAACGCATTTACAAGGATCTCATATACACTTGCAAATATAGAACTTGAGATAGAGGATACTGTACTTTGCAGCATCGGTATTATCTTATCGGTAACAAAATCCTCAACCTGATCGGAATAGGTATCAAAAAGCTCTGCAATATAAGGATGATCGGAAAGAGATTTCGATAAAAATATATTCAGCGAATTCATGTATGAAGGAAGCTTTGATACTATACTCTCAATACTGTTTACTAACTGGGGAACTATAAGAAGTATAAGACCTACAATGATCAGGAAAAAAATGACCATGGAAAAAAAAACCGCTATTCCACGGATAATAGAATCAGTTTTTTTGTTCTTCTGGTAATGTCTGCTTTTTTTGTAAAGAGGTCTGACTATACGTTCCTCTATATACATCATGACCGGATTCATAAGATATGCAATGGCTATGCCGTCTATTATCGGCAGCATTATGGAGACAAATTTATCTTTAACGGCGAGAAAACCTTCTGCGCCGTTTGTTATCATATGATAAAAAACAATACAGAGGCAGATACTTATTACAAGTGTCAGCCCCATACGGAAATACCTGGAATCAAATTTTTTCATTCTTTTTCCTTAATTCAAAACAGTTTATAAAATTGTAAAGCATATCGACGGTATCTTCTATACCTAAAAGTGAACTGTCCACACTTAAATGATAGGTGTCTGCACGCCCCCATTTTTTGGATGAATAATAATTATAATAATTGGCTCTTTGTTTATCCTTCTTGTTGATCATGTCACGGGCTTTGTTCTCGGGTAGGTTGTACTTTTTGCTTATCCTTTCTATCCTGGAATCAAGGTTACCGTGTATGAAAAAATTCAAAACATTATCCATCTCGGATAAGGCATAGTCGGCACATCTTCCGACTATAACACAGGGGCCCTCGGCCGCTATGTTCTTTATCGCATCAAATTGTGCCAGAAAAACCTTATGGCTTATAGGCATCTCAACATAAGGAGAGGAACCGTAACCAAATGAATACGTATCCATTACAAGATTATAAAGAAAGGAATTAGTAGGTTTTTCGTCATGATTCTCAAATATCTCATGACACATTCCGGAATCCTCGGATGCTCTTTTTAAAAGCTCCTTGTCATAGTATTTAATGGAAAACCTTTCTGCAAGTTTTTCACCTATTTCCGCACCGCCGCTTCCAAACTCTCTGCTTATCGTAATGATATGCTCCATACTTTCCTCTCCTTATCGTTGATTTGATCAGATTAGAATATGATTAATTGTTTATCAGCTTATCTTCTTCATTATTCCAGCTGTAAAGCTTACGGATCTCAGCTCCGACCTTCTCTGAAGGATGCTCTGCAGCCTTCTGTCTCATTGCCTTAAAGTGAACCTGCCTGCCTGCGGGAGACATATCAAGGAGAAATTCCTTTGCGAATGAACCATCCTGGATATCGGAAAGGATCTTTTTCATGGTTTTCTTTGTTTCTTCTGTAATGAGCTTGGGACCTGTGATATAGTCACCGTACTCAGCTGTATTGGAGATCGAATATCTCATTCCCGCAAAACCTGACTGATAGATGAGATCGACAATGAGCTTCATCTCATGTATACACTCAAAGTAAGCATTTCTTTCATCGTACCCTGCTTCAACAAGTGTTTCAAAACCGGCCTGCATAAGTGCACAGACACCGCCGCAGAGAACTGCCTGTTCACCGAAAAGATCGGTTTCTGTCTCTGTCCTGAAGGTTGTTTCAAGAACACCTGCCCTTGCTCCGCCGATAGCCAGTGAATATGCAAGTGCCATATCAAGAGCCTTTCCGGTCGCATCCTGAGCTACAGCCACAAGACAGGGAACACCCTTTCCTTCAAGATATTCACTTCTTACAGTATGTCCGGGCCCCTTGGGAGCTATCATGGTAACATCAACATCCTTGGGCGGTACGATACATCCGAAATGGATATTGAAGCCATGTGCAAACATGAGCATATTGCCGGGCTCAAGGTTGGGCTCGATATCCTTCTTATACATATCAGCCTGTTTTTCATCATTTATAAGGATCATTATGATATCAGCCTTTTTAGCGGCCTCAGCCGTAGTATAAACATCAAAGCCCTGCTTTACAGCCTTATCCCAGGATTTAGAACCTTCATAGAGACCTATGATAACGTTACATCCGGATTCCTTTGCATTTAAAGCATGAGCATGTCCCTGACTACCGTATCCGATAACAGCGATCGTCTTGCCCTCAAGCATGGAAAGATTACAATCTTCCTGATAATAAATTTTTGCCATTTTTTTACTCCTCCGTGTAAATGATTATTAAATATATTTTAGTGTGTACCTAACAAAATTATAACTGTTTATCGACCTTATTCTCTTTATAAGATATATTCTCCGTGCCTCTTGAAAGACCGGCTATACCTGTCCTTGCAGTCTCAAAGATCTCATAGCCTTCAAGCATTGAGAGAAATGCATCGATCTTTGGCTGGTTTCCGATAAGCTCGATAATAAGGGAATCAACTGCAACATCAATGATATTTGCCCTGAATATATCGACAACAGTGGATATTTCAACTCTCTGAGTGGCATCTGCCTTAACCTTAACCATGAGTAACTCTCTGTATACAGAATTTTCAGGGGTAAGCTCTACGATGGATCTTACATCAATAAGCTTTGCTACCTGTTTTTCGATCTGTTCGAGGATATCATCATCACCTGAAGTGACTATTGTTATACGTGTGAATTTGGGATCCATGGTCACACCGGCAGTGATACTTTCAATATTATAACCTCTTCGGCTGAAAAGTCCGGAAATACGGCTTAACACACCCGAGGTATTATCTACTATAAGCTGAAATACTTTTTTGTTCATGATATATTTTACTCCTTAAGGTCATTGTTCATTTAATGCACATTTTTGTAAGGCCAAGGTTCCCGTTCTTGCCACCTCGACAACACTTATCGAAGCTAACATCTGCATCAGTAATCCGGTCTTTTCGGGTACATCGCAAAGCTGGATGGTCATGAGTGTTTTGGACATGTCAACGATCTTGGCCCCGAGAAGCTCACATATCTCCATAAGCTCTCTGCGGTTATTCTTATTATATTTAACTTTGACGAGCACAAGCTCCCTGCTTAGGCTCTCCTCTTCGGAAAAGGTCTTGATCTTTATTACATCAAGCTTCTTGTTAAGCTGTTTCTCTATCTGTTCGAGTGTATTTTTTTCGCCGCTCGAAACAATAGTAATGTTGGAAACCTCCTTATCAAAGGTTTCTCCTACAGCCAGCGAATCTATATTAAAACATCTTCTGGCAAAAAGTCCGGCAACCTTGGATAAAACGCCGGCCCTGTTTTCAACCAAAACAGAATAAATTCTTTTCATTGATCATGCTCCGTTTTTAGGAATTTGATTGGAAATAATTATATAAATATCAGCTTTATCTGATCTATTTGACTACATACATAGGATCGATCATAACATCCATTATGACGGGCTCCTTAAGTCTTAAGAATTCATCGATCTTTTCATCTATATCGGACATATTCTCAGCGACTATGCATTCGATACCGTATGCCTTTGCCAGTATCGAAAAATCCGGACTTCCCGAAAGATCCACAACAGAATAATTCCCCTTGTATGTATTATACTGATACTCTCTTACAAGACCAAGATATCCGTTGTGAAAGATTATTATCTTAACCGGAAGCTTATGCTGTTGCATTGTGGCAAGCTCCATCATTGACATCTGGAAGGAACCGTCTCCGCAGACGGCAACGATCTGTCTGTCCTTAGCCGCCCTTCTTGCTCCTATTGCGGCAGGGATTGAATAACCCATGGTCCCCATGCCTCCGGAGGTTAAAAACTGCCCTTTTTTAACTATGTGATAGCCGCATGACCACATCTGGTTTTGACCCACATCTGCCACATAGATACAGTCATCATCAAGCTTTTGGGAAAGCCTTGTAATGAATTCACAAGGATCCACAAATTTATCATCCGGTTTTTTCCTGGGTTTAACATCTGCTTTATATGTATTAAGCGTATCTATCCATTCGGAATAGTCCGCATCGATTTCCTTATCCATAAGATCCTCAAATATCGTCTTTATGTCTCCTACCAGAGGAATGGTAGGTCCGACATTTTTTCCGATCTCTGCAGGATCCACATCTATATGTATGACTACGGTATTTTCAGTCACAAGGTCAGGCTGTGAAACAGCTCTGTCTGCAACTCTTGCACCTATCATGACTAACAGATCCGAGTCGTTCATAGCTCTGTTTGCATATGATTTCCCGTTATTTCCGACCATTCCGAAATATAACGGATCCATTGTCGGCATTACGCCTATACCCATCATCGTTGAAACTACGGGTATATTATTCTTATGGGAGAATTCCTGAAGCTCTTTTTGAGCCCCGCTTAAAATAACTCCTCCTCCGGCACAGATTATAGGTCTTTTAGCCTTTGAAAGAGCATTTATAACTTTCTTTATCTGGACTGCATGTCCCTTTACAGTCGGTTTATATGTCCTTAAGTTTACTTCCTCGGGATATTTAAATTTGTTTAATGTAGAATTCTGTATATCTATCGGTACATCAATAAGGACAGGTCCTCTTCTGCCTGTTGAGGCTATATAAAAAGCCTCCTTAAAGATCCTTGGTATATCTTCCACCTTTCTGATAAGGTAACTGTATTTTACAAATGACTCTACAGCACCCGTTATATCGGCTTCCTGAAACACGTCGGATCCCAACAGTGAAGAATCAACCTGTCCTGTAATGCACACCAGGGGGATAGAATCGGCATAAGCTGTAGCTATTCCGGTTATTAAATTTGTAGCTCCCGGACCGGAAGTAGCTACGCAAACGCCTGCTTTTCCAGATACTCTGGCATATCCGTTTGCGGCATGAGCCGCATTCTGTTCTGTCCTGACCAGTATTCTGTCGATATTATTCGACAACATGCTGTTGAAGAAGGGACATATCGCCACACCGGGATAACCGAAAACGGCTTCAACCCCTTCAGCCTCAAGACATTTTGCCATCGCATCTGCACCTAACATTATTAATACTACCTCACTTAATACTTTTACTAAATCTCTAAACCCTTTAATTTCCAAAAATACTGATAAGAGGTAAAAGGGTCTCGGAAAGAGCTGTGATACCCTCATTAAGGGCATTTACATCGATGTTCTTAAGATCTTCAGCTGCCTTTGTAAGAGCAGTTACATCAACTGATGATAAATCCTTAACAGCCTTGTTTATGCTCTCGACATCAACTTCCGATACTCCGCCTACAGCTTCATTGATCTGGTTTGTATCGATTTTCTTAACTGATTCTACAGCATCGTTGATCTGCTTTGTATCTATATTTGATACTGTGCCAACAGCATTGTTGATCTGGCTTGCATCAATATTAGCTACAGATTCAACAGCATCGTTAACCTGATTAGTATCAATGTTTGCTACAGAACCAACGGCCTTGTTGATCTCGTTCACGTCGATCTGCTCAACCTGCTGAAGTGTTCCGTTAACGCTGTCCATATCGATCTGGCTTGCAACTTCGCTTGCAGTATCCAGTGTACGTCCTGCTGCGTCAACAGTATTGTTTACAACATTCATATCGAACTTCTGAAGCTCTTCGATAGTCTTGTTGATTCCTGCCATGTCGATACTGTTAAGAAGCTCTATAGTCTTGTTGATGCTTGCTATATCGATGCTGTTAACAGTCTCTAAGGTCTTATTAACGCCGCCCATATCAATGCTTGCAGCCTCGTTGATGGTCTTATTAACGCCATTCATGTCTATTGAAGCAACTTCATTGAGTGTATTGTTAACACTGTTCATATCGATGGCTGCGATTCCGTTAAGACTCTTGTTAACACCTTCCATATCGATGCTTGAAACTTCATCGATAGTCTTGTTGATACCATCCATATCTATGGATGCAACAATATTGGAAGCGTCTGTGATAGTCTTGTTGATACCGTCCATGTTGATTGAAGAAGCCTCTGCGATAGTCTTGTTAACACTATCCATATCGAGGTTTGAAACACTGGTGATTGCTCCGTTTAAGCTGTCCATATCGATCTGTGCGACCTGATCGGTTACTTCAACGATCTTCTGCTGTCCTGTTACTACAAGATCATCGACATTCTTAACTATACCGTTAATATCTATAGCAGCAACTTCTTCTGTTATAGCATTTACGTTGTCGACAGCTGTATTGGCCTGGGTCAGCATATCCTGTGCCTGTGCGATCACCGCATTGGCGCTTGCAACTATACCGTTGATCTTCGGCAGGATAGATCCTACTGCGATCGCAAGAACAATAACTATTATCAGAGATAAAGCGGAACCGATAATAGAAATAGTCGTCTGAATCCTCATAAACTTTAATTCTTTCTCAGTCT
The DNA here is from genome assembly GCA_024687745.1 of Lachnospiraceae bacterium. GTDB lineage: Bacteria > Bacillota > Clostridia > Lachnospirales > Lachnospiraceae > UBA2868. The sequence goes on along the minus strand of JAILEM010000050.1, from coordinate 6,312 downwards.
TATTCTTGATGTCAACAAGAATGGAGGCCAGTGACTTTGTGTCCTTGTCACTAATTCCGTCTAAGATCTGCTGATTCTGATAATCGGCATACTGTTCCTTAGACATTCCGGCTGTAGCATAACTTGCCGAAGACTGGTTTCCCGGTGTTACATTGTTGTTTTCATCTGCCATAATGAATACCTTCCTTTTCTTTTATTTAAGCTTTCCCCCTGAGCTTATGATGCTTAATGCCTGTCACAAAAACAATGTGACAAAAGTCATTAAAACTCACAGATAAAACTACATTTCATATTATAACACTTTATTCAAGAAGTTTCATCAATTTTTGAACTAATATTACAGCTTCCTGCGCATCCCCCGAATAGCCGTCAGCATCAATAAGTTCACAGTATTCCTGCGTTGTGACCGCCCCGCCTATTATAATTTTTGCCTTAATTTTTTTTTCGTGAGATTTTTTTACTATCGTTTCCATTTCCGTCATGGTCGTTGTCATAAGTGCGGAAAGAGCGATAATATCGGCATCATACCTGATCGCAGCCTCGATTATATCGTCACTTGGAACGTCCTTTCCAAGATCTATCACATTATAACCGTAATTTTTAAGCATCAGAACAACAAGATTCTTTCCGATGTCATGTATATCTCCTTTTACGGTGGCTATAACTATGGTCACTGTACTCTCGCCACTCTTCTCTTCCTTAAGTAAAGGCTCGAGGATCTCTATGGAAGCAGACATTGCCTCCGCACTCTTTATAAGCTGCGGTAGAAAGTATTTTCCCTTTTCAAACAGTTTTCCTACCTCATCTATGGCTGGGAGAAGGGATAAATCCAGTATTTCTTTGGCCTTTTTCCCCTCGTCAAGGGATTTTTTTGTTTCGGATATTATCTTTTGTTTGCTTCCTGACAATACTGCCCTGTATATTTCATCGTTTTTTGATCTGCCTTGATCATCTGACGCAATACTTCCGTCTGCTTTTACGAACTCATTGCCATTATTCACTGAGCTTTCGGTGGATGAGGGGGACGTTTTTTTTATTACAGTTGTCTCCTCAACCTTTTCAAGTGAATTCACATATTCTATATATCGAAGATCAGCTCCCTTTCTGTTCAGTAAAAGATCCGTTGCCAGTGCGGAAGACACAAGCCTTATCTGGGAAGGGTTCATTATCGCCATTGTAAGACCGTTTATGATCGCAAGATCCAGAAATGCCGCATTTACATTTATTCTTTCGGGAAGTCCGAAGGAGATATTCGATAATCCGCAGATCGTAGGGAGCTTTAGAACATCATGACAATATCTGATCGTCTCTAAAGTCTCAAGTCCTGCCTTCTCATTGGCACCCACGGTCTGTACGAGGCCGTCAACCACGATGTCACTGTCTTTAAAGCCCAGTTTATATGCTTCCCTGAGAATCTTTTCGATTATTTCCTTCTTTTCGGACAGGGATTTTGGAAGCCCCTCATCCGATAACGGAAGAAGAATGAACATTGCGCCGTATTTTTTTACTATCGGAAGCAGCTCCTTTATCTTTTTTTCCTCCAGGGAAACAGAATTTACAAGAGCCCTTCCGGGATATCTGCGCAGAGCCTCTTCCATGGCTTCGACATTTGAGGAATCTATTACAAGAGGGAGTCTTACCGCCGAGGTAACCTCTTCGATCGCCCTTATAAGGGTCTCCTTCTCATCGATCCCTCCCATGCCCACATTTATATCAAGTAAGGATGCTCCGGCTTCATACTGGGACAGAGCAAGATCGTAAACCATCTCAAAGGAACCGTTTTTAAGCTCTTCCTGAAGCTTTTTCTTTCCGGTGGGGTTAATCCTTTCTCCGACTATGATAAAGGGAGAATCAAGTTCGAAGACAATTGTATCCTGCTCCGATGACAGATACCTTAAGTCCTTTGCATTATTGGGTTTTGGCGCAATATTTCCTGCCGTGGAGGTAAGCATCTTAATATGCTCAGGAGTTGTTCCGCAGCACCCTCCGACTATCGATGCCCCGGCATTGATGATCTTAAGCATTCCCTGTGTAAACTCTTTTGGTGTGACATCATATGAGGTCGAATTATCCTCATTGAGGACAGGAAGCCCTGCATTTGGTTTGGCTATTATAGGGACCCTTGCAACAGAAGCCATTTCCTCTATAACATAAACAAGCTTATCAGGGCCCACAGAGCAGTTACATCCTACCGCATCGGCACCGAGACTTTGTAAGACCGCCATCGCGGTCTTTGGATCTGTCCCGAATAAGGTTCTTCCCGAATCGTCAAAGGTCAGGGAACATAATACCGGAAGGTCACAGGTTTCCCTTGCGGCGATAAGTGCAGCCCTTGTTTCTGCAAGGCTCATCATAGTCTCTATTATGATCAGGTCAACGAGGGGAGAGATTATCCTTATCTGCTCCTTATAAACCTCTGTAAGCTCTTCAAAATCAAGGTCACCCATGGGCCTTAACTGTCTTCCGCACATCGAAAGATCGCCCGCTATGAACAGCTTCTCTGCCCTCTCCTTAGAACAACGTCCGCTGCTTCTGTATTCCTCACGCGCTTCAAGAGAGAGCCTGATTAGTCCCCTGTTTATGCTTTCTATATCATTTTCAAGTCCGTATTCGCCAAGCTTTATCCTGTTTGCGGTAAATGTCGGGGCAAGTACTATATCAGAGCCTGCCTCAAAGTATTTAAGCTGGAGATCCTTAAAGATCCCGGGGTTTTCAAGTATCCATTTTTCGGGACATACGCCTGAGGGCATTCCCGCAGCCGACAGATTGGTACCGGTCGCACCGTCAAGAAACAATATTTGTTTTGTAAGCTTCGAAAACTCTTTTTTATTCATTTTACACTCATCTAACCTCTGTACAGACTGTGTTGCGGATCTTGTTTGTCTTAAAACTCAGCCTTTTTTACCTTTTTTGTAATAGCCTGATGCCCTGACATACATATTTCTTAACTGGGACTGGTTGTTAAGATTCTTTACCTGTTCCGTACGGCGCGCCACATAATCATTAAGCTTATCCATATATACATCTTCGCTTATCTCACCGTTTGCGACCTGGGTAAGTCCCTTTTCCCAGCTGGCCGTAAGCTTTGGATCAAGAAGCGGCCTTATAGAGGAATCTACCACATCGTATATCATCTCACCGTAAAGCTCAGGTGTTATGACCTGGGTCTTTTTGTTCAGCTTAAGGTATTTATTCTTGAAGAGCTTTTCAAGTATACCGCCTCTGGTGGCTGAAGTTCCTATTCCGCTTCCCTTTATCTGGGAGCGAAGCTCTTCGTCCTCTATGAGCTGTCCCGCATTTTCCATTGCAAGGATCATCGATCCTGAGGTATATCTCTTTGGAGGCGATGTTTCGCCTTCCCTGATAGTGATGTTGTTAAGCTTTAACTCAGAACCTTTTTTCAGCGAATTTATGGATTTCAGGAAGTCTTCATCACATTTGATATCATCCTCAGCCCCCTCGTCGCTCTTCTTTTCATCATTATCCTGATCATTTGCGCCTTTTTTATCACTGTCATCCTCTTTTTTCTTTATAAAAGAATATCTTCCCGCCTTAAGAAAGCCTTCCTTTGACAGAAGCTTAAAGGATGAATAGAACTTTTCGCCTGCGACATCTATTATCAGGGAAGTTTTCTGATATTCTGCACTTTCCAGAAATATTCCGAGGAATCTTCTTGTTATGACCTCATATATCTTGCGCGAAAGCTCGCTTAATCTGTCAAGGGCATCAAGTCCCTGACCGGTAGGGATTATAGCGTAATGATCGGTTATCTGTTTGTCATTGACATACTTTGTTTTGCTGATGTTCTTATAGCTTCCGCCATTTAAGATGCTTTCGGGGATATCACCCACTACACTGTATCGTTTAAGACCTGCGATGTTCTTATGGATTTCCTTTGCAATTGCGGTAGAGAGGACCCTTGCGTCGGTTCTCGGATAGGTGACAAGCTTTTTTTCATACAGCTCCTGGATCACCCTTAAGGTCTCTTCGGGGCTTATCTTAAAAAGCTTTGAGCATTGATTCTGAAGCTCTGCAAGATTAAAAAGAAGAGGAGGATTTTTGACCTCCTTTTTCTTTTCTGTCTTATCGATAACTGCTTTGTTTTGAGATTCGGACAGGAGTTTTTCAAGCACTGCCCTTGCATCCTCTTCCTTTTTAAAACCGTTTTCTTTATAAAGCAAAGGGCTCATATAATATGAAGAGCCCTCCAGTGCCTTAAATTCCCCGTCAAAAGAGATATTGTCAGAAACCGTGGAAAAATTACCGATAAGACGATAGAAAGGGGTCTTTACAAAATCCCTTATCTCTCTTTCCCGTCTCACGACCATTCCGAGAACACAGGTCATGACACGTCCGACCGAAATAACGGCATATTTCATATTTAGAAAGTCAGCGATCGTATTTCCGTATTTAAGGCTTAAGGCTCTTGAAAAATTGATACCCATCAGGTAATCTTCCTTTGCACGAAGATAAGCCGCCGAAGCTAAGGAATCATATTCCGAAAGATCCTTTGCTTCCTTTATGCCGCGCTTGATCTCCTCTTCTGTCTGGGAATCTATCCAGACCCTTTTTTTTATCTTATCCTTAACCTTTGCCTTGGAATCTACAAGCCTGTATATATATTCCCCCTCTCTTCCGGAGTCGGTACAGACGTAGATGGTCTCCACATCATCACGGTTTAACAGCCTGCTTACCGTATCGAACTGCTTCTTTGCGGAGGGTATGACCTCATAGAGATATTCCCTGGGAAGAAAAGGGAGCGTAGAGAAACTCCACTTTTTATATTTGTCATCATAGGCATCAGGATAACTCATTGTCACAAGATGCCCCACACACCAGGTTATGATGGTATTTTCCGACTCTAAATATCCGTCATGACTCTTTGTTTTTAGTTTTAATGCTTCACAAAACTGCCTTGCAACGGAAGGCTTTTCTGCTATAAATACTGTTTTTCCCATATCCCTCTCTTTTTACAATACCTTTCCGAGGAAGGCTTTTAATCTGTCGTTTTTCGGATCGTTAAAGAAATTCTCCGGGTCATTTTCTTCGATTATCTCTCCGTCTGCCATAAAGACAACTCTGCTCGCAACCTCCCTGGCAAAGGTCATTTCGTGGGTTACTACGACCATTGTCATCCTATCCTGTGCAAGCTCACGCATAACGTTCAATACTTCGCCTACCATCTCAGGGTCAAGTGCCGAGGTGGGCTCATCAAAAAGCATGACTTCCGGCCCCATACAGAGAGATCTGCATATCGCTATCCTCTGCTTCTGTCCGCCTGAAAGCTGACTGGGATATGCCTGGGCCCTGTCCTTTAAACCTACTCTCTCAAGCAGTCTGTAGGCTGTTTCCTGCGCTTCCTTTGCCGATTTGTTCTGAAGCTTCATCGGGCCTATCGTCAGGTTCTTCATTACCGTCAGATGAGGGAAGAGATTAAACTGCTGGAATACCATTCCCATTTTCTGTCTGTGAAGATCGATATCACATTTACTGTCACAGATATCTGTGCCTTCAAAGAATATCTTTCCTTCGGTAGGCTCCTCAAGACGGTTTAAGCATCTTAAAAAGGTGCTTTTCCCGGATCCTGAAGGGCCTACGACAAAGGTGATGTCTCCCTTGTAAATATCTATGTTTATTTTCTTTAAGGCGTTGATATCATCGAATTTTTTAACAAGATCCCTAACCTTGATCAGAGGTTCTCTTTCAGTGGTCACTGTTCCTCAGCCTCCTTTCAAGTCTCTTAACCAGATTGTCAAATATGATGACCATTAAGAGGTATATCGCGGCTGCCATTATAAGCGGCATAAAAGCCGAATAGGTCTGACTTCTGATTATATCAGCACCCTTGGTAAGATCCTGGAGAGCTATATAACCTGCAACAGAGGTTTCCTTTAAAAGGACAATGAACTCATTACCCAGGGCAGGCAGAACATTCTTTATCGCCTGAGGCAGGATAAAGAGGGTCATCGTCTTATTATAGCTGAAGCCTAAAGATCTTCCGGCCTCAAACTGTCCCTTATCAATGGACATGATACCGCTTCTTATTATCTCTGCAACATAAGCGCCCGAATTGATACCAAAGGCGATGATCGCAACAAAAAGCTTGCTGATATTTACCGATGCAAAGATGACAAAATAGGTGATCAAAAGCTGTAAGACCATCGGTGTTCCCCTGATAACGATAAGATATACATTACATATCGCATTAAGAAATTTTAACCTTCCGGTCATGTCATGGGAGGATCTTATGATGGCGATCACAAATCCTATGAGAACACCTATAAGTACTGCAAAAAACGTCATTATCAGCGT
>JAILEM010000129.1 GCA_024687745.1 Lachnospiraceae bacterium | reverse complement strand
GCAACTACCAAAGCGTATTTTTCGGGGATCATCGATAAGAATTCAACACAGCTTACCGGAGACGGTATCGTAAGTAATATATCATTTTATGATAATCTCGGTTACAGTTATGTCGCAAAATATGCCATCACTCAGCCTGATAGCGAAGGGTTGCCTGAGGGTGTTTATAAGCTTACTCTTACCGATATAATCGATTCCGCAACAAATAAATCCATTGTCGATACAACAAGCGGCCAGACTGTAAATAATTATTATAAGATCGGTGGAAGTGATTCGGTATATCTTACTTATGATACCGAAACCGGAGAATATAAGGGATACAGCGAGACTAAACCAACCTCTGCCAATACTGCTTCACATGGGGCCACAGATGCGCTTACAATGACTACCGCAGGCGGAAAGGACAGCTTTAAAAATATTGATATAGCCCTTGATACTACGACTATGTATGATAATAACGGAGCTTCTACCTTTGCAGGAACCGCAGGAGATTATAATGGAAACAACGGTGGACGTAAGGTCGGTACCATGTCCGGCGTATCCGTTCAGACAGACGGTAAGATCTATGCTTCTTATGATAACGGCGATACAAAGCTTCTCGGACAGATAGCCGTGGCATCCTTTGCAAATCCTTCCGGTCTTGAGAAGGCGGGGGATAACCTTTATTCACCGACCATGAACTCCGGTCTTTTCGATGGTATAGGAAAGGATGTAACATCAGACGGTATCGGAAAGCTGTCAACCGGTGTCCTTGAAATGTCAAATGTAGACCTTTCGGCCGAATTTACGGATATGATCACCACACAGCGTGGTTTCCAGGCTAACAGCCGTATAATAACCGTATCCGATTCGATGATAGAAGAACTTACAAACCTTAAGAGATAATTGATAAGATAAAAGCTGGGGCGGTCCGGTGACCGGATCGCCCCACTTTTTCAATATGTGGTTTTAGTTTGGGGAGATAAGCATGATCGAAGTAACAAGGATGAACGGCGTTAAGATATTAATAAATCCCGATCAGATCGAAACCGTTGAAGAGACTCCTGATACGGTCATTACACTCATGAACGGGAAAAAAATTATTATAAAAGAGCGTAGACAAGAAGTTAAAAATTTAGTAAAATCTTTTAAAAGGGATATTTACGCGAATTAGGTAGGTGGGAGTATTGGATATTGCAACCATTATAGGTCTGGTTCTGGGTATTGTATTCATCATCATCTCAGTTGCACTGGGACAGGATGGTATGGCGGGAATAGTATATTTCCTGGATGCACCAAGTGCCATGATCACCTTCGGCGGAGCCTTCGCGGCTATTTTTGCAGGCTATAAGATACCTGACTTTATTAAGGGGCTTTCAAGTATAAAGATCGCTATAAGCGGCGGTAAGGGTAATGACGTCGGAGCCGTAATCAAAAAAATAATAGAATTGTCAAATGTAGCCAGAAAAGAGGGACTTCTGTCCCTTGAGGAGGCTGCGGGAGGATTGGAAGACACCTTTTTACAAAAGGGAATAATGCTTGTGGTAGACGGTACTGATCCTGAACTCGTAAGAGGTATCATGGAAACGGAGTTAGTCAGTATTGACGGCAGGCACAGAGCCAATATTACATTTTGGGAAGATCTTGGAGCAATGGGACCTGCATGGGGTATGATCGGAACTCTTGTAGGTCTTGTTATGATGTTGTATCATATGGAAGATGTATCAACGCTTGGCCCGAACATGGCCGTGGCATTGATAACGACTTTCTATGGTTCGGTTCTTGCCAACTGGCTGTGCACACCCGTTGCGACCAAATTAAAAGCCGTAAACGGAGCTGAAATGCAATGCAAGGAGATCACCATAGAAGGTCTTTTATCCATACAGGCGGGTGAGAATCCCAGAGTCATTGAAGAAAAGCTGAAATCGTTCCTGGCTCCAAGCTTAAGGAGCAGCATGGGTCAGGATTCCGACGGAGGTGATGGAAATGGCTAAGAGAAAGCCTGAAGATCCGCCAAAGGGAGCGCCGGCGTGGCAATCGACCTTTGCAGATCTGATGAATCTTCTTCTGTGTTTCTTCGTTATGCTTTTTGCCATGTCTGACGTAGATAAGCAGAAGTTTGAAGCCATAGCAGCTTCCTTTAATGATTCCTACAGTATATTTTCTGCGGGAGCACAGTCTATAGGTGACGGAATACTTATATCGAACGGGGTCAGTCAGCTCAATGAGCTCGATGATTATATGTATTCGATGGGAAAGGCGGCAGAATCAAATACAGAGAGTGATGTCTGGGAGGAAGTTGAGAAGGAGCAGCTCAAGGAATCGGAAAGCCTTGCTGAGATAATACAGGAAGTTTTGACGGAAGAATCCCTGTCCGAACAGGTTGATGTGGATTTCACATCCCAGTACGTATCGCTTACCCTGAACGGAGCATTGCTGTTTGATTCGGGATCTGACAGTCTGAAGGATGAATCTCTTCCCATACTTGACAAGATAGGCGGGATACTCAGAAAATACGGTAAGAGTATTATAGAGATCGAGGGACATACGGATAATGTCCCGATCCACAATGCGGAATTTTCGAACAACAATGAGCTTTCCAGCGCCAGAGCACTTGCGGTCTTTGATTATCTGGTGGAAAATGCCGGACTCGATCCGTCGATGGTGAAACATTCGGGAAGAGGAGAATATGTTCCCGTTGCCGATAATTCCACTGCTGAGGGAAGAGCGAAGAACAGAAGGGTGGAAATAAAGATTTATCATACGCTGAGCACATACTGACAGTTATATCGGCATAAAGATATTTAAGGAGCTTGAAATTATTATGAAAAGAAACCTGATACTTGTTATCATATTGGCCCTTGTTCTGGTAGACATAGTTCTAAGCGCTATAATGATGGTGTCTACAATGTCTGCAAATGCAAAAACAAAGGCTTTGGTTGATGATATAGCCGCGGTTTTAAATCTCGAGATGAATCCGTATCAGGATTCGACTGACTCGAACGGGGCACCTTCCATTGTTGATACAGAGACCTATAATATCGCGGATGAAATGGTTATAGCGCTTGCTCCCAGTGGTGACGGAGCGGATCATTATGCCATGGTATCCGTTTCTCTCTCGATAGATAACAAGCATGATGACTATGCAACGATGCAGCCGCTCATCAGTACAAATGAAAGTAAGATAAAGAGTATAGTTATAGATGTAGTCAGCGCATATACCAAGGATGATGTGACCGCTAATACAAAAGGGATAGAAGCTGAGATCACTACAAAGATCCAGGAATTATTCGGATCCAACTTTATATACGAGGTATATTTCAGAGACTTTAAATGCCAGTAAATCAACAGTGAAGTGAGGTGAGCTTAATTGGCAGATGTACTCTCACAAAATGAGATAGACAGCTTACTGCAGGCTTTAAGCTCAGGCGAACTGGATGCAGACGATCTGCCTGCTGCGGACGAAAAGGTAGCGAAGAATTACGATTTCAGACGTCCGGCCAAGTTTTCCAAGGAACATCTCAGGACCCTTGAAATAATATTTGAACATTACGGAAGATTATTATCGACTAATCTGCCTGTATACCTGAGAAAGAATATACAGGTCAGCGTGGTAAACTCAGAAGCCTGTACTTTTTCGGAGTTCTCTACGGCTCTTGCAAATCCGGTTCTGCTTGCCATAGTTAATTTTGAACCTCTGGGCGGAAATATAATGATGGAGTTAGCCGCTAACTTAGGATTTGCGATGATCGACAGGATGCTTGGCGGACAGGGGAACCCTTTGGAGAGAACAAGGGATTTTTCGGAGATCGAAAGGTCAATAGTTGATAAGATGCTGGCTGTTTGCGTACAGCTCTTAAGAGAACCGTGGAAGAATGTTGTGGAGATATCTCCCATTCTTGAAAGAGTAGAAACCAATCCTCAGTTTGCGCAGATAATAGCTCCGAGCGAGATGATAGCTATAGTAACCCTGAATATTAAGATCGGGGAAGTGGAAGGGCTCATGAATGCCTGTCTTCCGTACTTTACGCTGGAATCAGTAATGGATAAGCTCAACACCAAGTACTGGTTCGCATCAATGAAGGAAAACAATGATGAGGATTATAACGAACATATAGAGTCCGTTGTCAGAAAGGTCTCAATGCCTATCAAAGCAATACTTGGGAGGAGCTCGATAACGGTAAGTGATTTTGTTAATCTTCAGCTTGGGGATATCATAAAGCTTAATTCTAAGATAGATACCGAAATGGATGTATTTGTGGGGAATATAAGGAAGTTTAAGGCACTTCCGGGAACATCCAAAGAGGGATATGCAGTAAGGGTGACATCGGTATTGAGAGAGGAGTAACAGATGGATGGAATGCTATCACAGGACGAGATAAATGCCCTGCTGAGCAGTATGGATGCCACTGATGGAGGAGGGGCATCCCAAGATGCAGCTTCAGAACCAGCCGGCGGCTCTTCTTCCGATGATGAATTATTATCGGAGATCGAAAGAGATGCCATAGGTGAGGTTGCCAATATAAGTATGGGAACCTCGGCGACAACCTTATATAACCTTGTCAACCGTAAGGTCAATATCACAACTCCCGTTGTAACTCTGGCAAGGTGGGGTGAGATCGTTGAGGATTATGAAAAACCCTGTGTATTTATAAAGATAAAATATACAGTGGGTTTGGAAGGTACAAATATTCTTGTTCTCAAAGAGGAAGATGTTAAGATAATAACCGACCTTATGATGGGCGGTGACGGAACAAACACTGAGGGAGAATTGGGAGAGCTTCATCTGAGTGCAATATCAGAGGCCATGAACCAGATGATGGGTTCAAGTGCAACATCCCTGTCCTCAATGCTTGGTAAGATGATAGATATCTCACCTCCGGAAGCCTCCCTGGTCGAGCTCGGAGATCTTGATACGTCAGACGTTTCAAGCTTTCTGAACGAAACCTTCGTAAGGATCACCTTCAGGATGCAGATAGGCGATCTGGTGGATTCAAAGATCATGCAGCTGTATCCCATAGATTTCGCCAAGGATCTTTATAATTACTTTATGAGCAATCAGGAGCCGGAACCGGAACCTGCACCGCCACCGCCACCGGCGGCACCCTCATTCACGGAAAGTTCTGCACCCGATCTTGGTATGGGCATGGGAATGCCTCAGGGCATGGGCATGGGAATGCCCCAGGGAAACATGGGAATGCCCCAGGGAATGGGTATGGGCATGGGCATGGGAATGCCCCAGGGAATGGGTATGGGCATGGGAGCACAGCCCACGATGGCCATGCCGAATATAAATGTACAGCCGGCTTCTTTCCAGGCATTTTCAACAGATGTAAATGCCATGCAGAGCCAGGAAAATATATCGCTTATTAAAGATGTTCCGTTAGAGGTCACTGTTGAATTAGGCAGGACAAATAAGTCAATTAGTGATATACTAGACTTTGCACCGGGTACTATTATAGAACTGGAGAGAATCGCAGGAGAACCTGTTGATGTTCTTGTAAACGGAAAGATGGTTGCAAGAGGAGAAGTTGTTGTTATAGAAGAAAACTTCGGTGTCAGGGTAACTGAGATAATCAATTGATAATAGATGATCATATTAAAGGTTATCGATATTTATAACATTATTTAAGATGGGAGAAGAAAGATGGCAAAAAACATTTTAATCAGTGACGACGCGGCTTTTATGAGGATGATGATCAAGGATATTCTCACAAAAAATGGGTACAACGTTGTTGGTGAGGCAGAGAACGGAGCTAAGGCTGTGGAGAAATACGCAGAACTCAAGCCTGATCTTGTATTGATGGATATTACCATGCCCGAGATGGATGGGATTCAGGCCCTCAAGAAGATCAAGGAAGCTGATCCGAGCGCTCTTGTTATAATGTGTTCTGCCATGGGACAGCAGGCCATGGTTATAGAATCCATTCAGGCAGGTGCCAAGGATTTTATAGTTAAGCCCTTCCAGGCCGATCGTGTTCTCGAGGCTGTCAAAAAAGTAGTTGGATGATATCATGTGTGTTTTGATCGCTATGAACACCGAAGTTGAGAGCGTTGCTCAGTTTATTACGGTGCTGGTGGCATTTGTCTTTGTCCTTGCGATCACTGTCTGGGGGACCAGATTTTTGGGTAACGTCCAGAAGATCCGCAGCAGTACGGAAAATTTTGATTCGATCGAAGCTTTTAAGCTGGGATCCAATTCTTACCTTCAGCTTGTACGTATTGGAAAAAGGTATTTTGTTCTGGCTGTTTCGAAAGAATCCGTGACTGTGGTTACGGAACTGGACGAAGAAGAACTAAAGCTTCCAAAGGAATCCGGCTCAAAGGCCGGCAGTGAAAGCTTCATGAAGGTATTGGACAAGGCAAAGGATAGCTTTAAGAACAGAGGCGGGGGTAAATGATTCATAGGCGGATTATGATAAGCAGGGCAATATCCGTTGCTTTTGGCTTATTAGTCTTCATATGTACTCTCTATCTGACTCCGGTACAGGTCAGGGCTGTTAATGCGGATGTTAATGATATTGGAATAACGGATGAAGACGGGATAAATGAATATGAAACAATCGTTAATACACCGGGAACGGCTGAAACTGCTTCGGATTTAAGGGAGTTGAATGTTTCCAACAGCCTCGATATTACATATCGTGACGGGCAGGGTAATCTGTCGGGAGCATTGCGTATACTGATCACTCTGACTCTTGTGGCTCTGGCTCCGACGCTCATCATAATGATGACGTCATTCTCGAGGATTTTGATTGTATTACATTTTGTCAGAACTGCGCTGGGTACTCAGACTGCTCCTCCAAATCAGGTGCTTGTAGGTATCGCTCTGTTTCTGACATTTTTTATTATGAATCCTGTGATGACGCAGATCAATGAAAATGCCATAAAACCTTTTGAAGCAGGCGAGATCACCCAGGACGAATTTTTTGAGGAGGGTCTTAAGCCCCTCAGGGAATTCATGTATGGTCAGACCCAGACAAAGGATGCCAGACTCTTTCTCGATATAGAGGGGATAGAATCGGTCGAGTCTATAGAAGACATCCCTACAAGGGTTTTGGTACCTGCCTTTATGATAAGTGAGCTAAGGACAGCTTTCATAATTGGCTTTTTAGTATATATCCCGTTTATAGTCATAGATATGGTAGTGGCGGCCACGCTTATGTCAATGGGTATGATGATGCTTCCTCCGACCACTATATCGATGCCGTTTAAGATCCTTTTGTTTGTGCTTGCGGACGGCTGGAATCTGATAATAGTTAATCTTGTGAAGACATTTTATTAAGGGGTTTTTGTTATGACGATCGATGATGTTACTGAGATAGTCAGATCAACGCTTTATACAGTTATACTCAGTTCGATGCCAATGCTGCTTACTTCTCTTGTGCTCGGTCTTATCGTGAGTATATTTCAGACCGTTACATCCATACAGGAGCAGACACTGACATTCGTGCCTAAATTTATCGGAATTTTCCTTATGATCATGCTTTTAGGTCACTGGATCATGGGAAATGTTATAAATTTGATGGAAGAGTTGTACAACTTTTCAATCTATGTATGACCGGTGGTAGGATTTGTTAGACTATTCATTTTCATACAGGGATCTTGAGATCTATCTGTTAATATTTACAAGGATGTCCTCCTTTATAGTTTCCTGTCCTTTCTTTTCGAGCAGGAACATACCAAGGAGGTTCAAGGCAGGATTTGCCATGTTTGTATCCTATCTTGTATACGGAGTGGTTCCTCATACGCCTCTTGTATACAGTACGGTTTACGGCTATGCTGCCCTTGTACTTAAGGAAGCCATGTGCGGACTGATAATCGGGATGGGAGCAAATATCTGTGAGTCGATCCTTCAGTTTGCCGGAAAGATTTCTGATATGGAGATCGGAATCTCCATGGTTCAGCTCTTTGATCCTTCCACAAGGGAGGCAAGAGGCTTTACCGGAACGATCTATCAGTACGGCGTTACACTTATAATGGTCATATCCGGAATGCATTATTATTTTATAAGGGCAATAATCGAGACCTATACACTTATCCCTTTGGGAAAGCAGGTTTTTGATTCACAGAGGATGACGAGGTCGATAGTATTATTCCTGAGCGATTATATGAGTATTTCATTCAGGATATGTATACCGGTTATAGTATCGATAATGCTTGTAAATGCGGTACTTGGGATCCTTGTTAAGACGGCACCGCAGATAAATATGTTTTCTGTGGGTATTCAGATAAAGATAGTAGTCGGGTTTGCCGTGATATTTTTTACCATAGGATTCCTTCCTCATGCGGCCGATTATATCTTCAGGGAAATGAAGACCATGATGACTGCTATGATAGAGAGTATGACATAGGGGTGAAAACGGGGGTAAGAATGAGAGAAGATATAAACAGGGAATATCTGTTTAAGCTTGATCTTCAGTACTTTGCCAAAGAGGGTCCCGGGGGAGAAAAAACAGAGGAGCCTACATCCAAAAGGACCGAAGAGGCAAGAAAAGACGGAAATGTAGCCAAAAGTAAGGAATTATATTCGGCTATAAGTCTTCTTTCGTTGTTTATAATTCTCAAGTTTTACGCAGGAAGCTTAGGAATAAAGTTTTTGGAAACCTTTCATTCGGTATATTCCACTATACCGGTATATACCAAAATGATAGAGGGAGAGATTCCTTCACTTACATTCAGGAAGCTTTTCATGAGCTCAGTCCTTAATATACTTACCTATATCCTGCCGTTTCTTTTAGTAGCTTTTGTTATCGCCTTTGTGGTCGACCTTGTTCAGGTCAAATGGAAGGTCTCAACAAAGCCTTTACAGCCTAAATTCAGTAAACTGAATCCTGTAAGCGGAGTTAAGAGACTTTTTTCCAAGGATAAGCTCGTGGAACTCTTAAAATCGGCCGTAATGCTCGTGATAATCGGCTATATGGCTTATTCAACCCTTGCAGCTGAGGTTGCCACGATACTCAATCTCTATGATGTTTCTCTGGTCCAGGCTATACAGACCTTTGGGAATATCGTTATAAATATGGGGATAAAGGTAAGCATTTTTTATCTCATCGTTGGTTTTGCTGATCTTTTGTATCAAAGGCATAAGCATCATGAAGATCTTAAGATGACAAAGCAGGAAGTCAAGGATGAGATGAAAAACGCCGAGGGAGATCCGGCCATAAAAGGCAAACAGAGGCAAAGGATGAGGGAAGCCTCGATGAGACGTATGATGAAGGCTGTTCCCCAGGCGGATGTAGTTATTACAAACCCCACACATTTTGCCGTTGCGATAAAATATGATCCGGAAGTTGCAAGTGCGCCTTATGTGGTTGCAAAGGGAGAAGATTTTCTGGCGGCAAGGATCAAGGAAGAGGCTAAGGCGAATAATGTTGAGATAGTTGAAAACAAGCCTTTGGCAAGGATGCTGTATTACAACGTTGATATAGGTGCCATGATCCCGCAGGAATTATACCAGATGGTAGCGGAGATACTGGCGGTCATTTACAACAAAAGGACAGCATAGGTGATGTGGTATGAATATTGCGGGAAAGAAAATCGGTAAAGCTGATCTGGGCGTTGCCCTTTATCTGCTCTTTGCGTTTATATTTCTGATAGTACCGGTAAGTCCGCTTATACTGGACATATGTCTGGCGGCGGATATGGCTATTTCGTTCGCCATTCTTTTCAACTGTATGTTCTGTAAGGAAGTTCTCGACATGGATAACTTCCCTACGATACTTCTGTTTTCAACGATATTCAGGATATCCCTTAACGTATCCTCCACAAGACTTATCCTTACAACGGGAGACGCGGGTAATGTAGTTCAGACCTTCGGTAATTTCGTAGGTGGCGGAGATCTTATCATAGGTGCGATAATCTTCATAATCCTGATCATCATCCAGTTCATGGTCATCAATAAAGGTACCGAGAGGATCGCGGAGGTTACGGCAAGGTTTACGCTCGATGCAATGCCCGGAAAACAGATGGCCATAGATGCAGACCTTAACACGGGAGCCATAGATGATGCCGAAGCAAAGATAAGAAGAGAAAAGCTGCAGGAAGAATCCAATTTCTTCGGTTCCATGGATGGTGCCATTAAGTATGTAAAGGGAGATTCGACATCGGGTCTTATAATAACCGCCATCAATATTATCGGAGGTATAGCGACCGGTGTCCTCAATAACGGGATGGGCTTTGCAGAGGCCATGCAAAAGTATTCCATATTGACGATAGGTGACGGATTGGTCAGCCAGATACCATCACTTATAATATCCTTATCATCCGGTATTCTTATCACAAAGGGAAGTAAGCAGAGAGAATTTGGTGATTCCGTTGTAAAGCAGCTCTTTGGTATGCCAAAGGCCCTGTATTTTGTGGGAGGCGTCATATCCTTCTTGGGAATAGTGACTCCACTGAATGCAGTTATATTTCTGACTATAGGTATGCTGTTTATCCTTGTCGGAAGATATGTGGCAACGCTCACCCAGGAGAGTGAGGTTGAGGCAGCGGTAGATGAATCAGAGGCAGAGGCGGAGGAAGTGAGAAAGCCAGAGAATGTCACGTCACTCTTACAGGTGGATCCCATAGAGCTGGAGTTTGGTTACGGAATAATCCCTCTCGCTGATGTAAATCAGGGTGGTGATCTGCTGGACAGAGTGGTCATGATAAGGCGTCAGATAGCCTTGGAGCTTGGAACCGTTGTACCCATTATAAGGTTAAGGGATAACATACAGCTGAATCCGAACCAGTACATCATCAAGATAAAGGGAATCCAGGTCAGTGAGGGTGAGATCCTTTTTGACCATTATATGGCCATGAATCCCGGATTTGTGGAGGAGGAGATATCGGGTATTCCCACACAGGAACCCTCGTTCCATCTGCCGGCCTTGTGGATAACCGAATCTCAGAGAGAAAGGGCGGAGAGCCTTGGGTACACGGTAGTAGATCCGCCAAGTATCATAGCCACTCATTTAACGGAAGTTATACGACAGCATATTGCCGAACTTCTTACAAGGCAGGATGTTCAGAATCTTGTCAACAACGTCAAGGAGAATTCTCCTTCGGTTGTTGATGAGCTTACACCTAAGCTTTTGGGTATAGGTGAGATACAAAAGGTACTTCAGAATCTTCTCAGTGAGGGAATTTCCATAAGAGATCTGCTTACGATATTTGAGACATTAGCGGATCATGCAGTTGTTACAAGGGATACGGATGTTCTTACGGAATATGTCAGACAGGCTCTTAAACGTGCCATATCCGCCAAGTTTTTTGCGGCCAATGAAACTACAAGTGTTGTTACATTGGATCCCAAGATCGAACAGGAGATAATGGCAAGCATCAAACAGACCGAGCAGGGCGCTTATCTGACTCTTGATCCCGAACGTACAAAGGCGATAATGAAATCTGTGGAAACAGAGATAGCAAAGCTTGAAAATCTTGGTAAGAATCCGATAATCATAACCTCCCCGATAGTCAGGCTTTATTTTAAGAAGCTGACGGAGGATTATTTCAAAGATCTCATAGTAGTTTCCTATAATGAAGTAGACAGTAATATCAATCTTCAATCTGTCGGAATGGTAGCAGCATAATGATAATCAAGAAATTTGAGGGAAAAACAGAAGAAGAGGCTGTTCAGGTAGCTAAAAGAGAGTTAGGTAACGGCGTTGTCATAATGAACGTTCGTAATGTAAAAAAGAGGGGGTTCTTATCGCTCTTTAAGCGTTCAAAGATCGAGGTTACCGTGGCATTGGAGGATGAAAAGGAGAGGATCCCCTTTAAACCCGGTGTTCCGATAAAACCACTCGGTAAGAATCAATCTCTTCAAAGGCATGAAGGTATCGGCCAAAGAGGAACGGTAAAGGATAATGCCGACAGTAAGACTTTAACGGATGAAAAGAAAAGAGTATCCGGTTCCTCCCTTGATCTGGCTGCTGATGAAAATATAAGACCGGATCTTTTGGCACAAGAGGAGAAGAAACCGCAGATACAGAAAAAGAGTGCAGATATCCCTTCGGGAGACAAGCTTCTTGAGGAGAAGCTGGATAATCTTCAGAGCTTTATCGAAAAGCAGCTCGCAAAGGAAAATGAGACAAAGGAATCGGAAACAGAGTCTGAACCCGAATCCGGACAGGTTTCATATCTGAAGCTTATATATAATACACTCATCGATAATGAAGTGGCGGAGAGGTATGCAAATGAGGTCATAGATGAACTGGGTAAGGCAGATAAGGATGCAGATATCGATATGGTACTGTCAAATGTTTATCAGAAGCTTATCCTTAAATTCGGACAGCCAAAGACCATTACACCGGCTAAGAAGGGAGCCAAGGTAGTATTTTTTATAGGGCCTACCGGAGTTGGAAAAACAACCACGATAGCCAAGATAGCTTCAAATCTTTGTGTAAATGACCAGAAAAAGGTTGTATTACTGACTGCCGATACATACAGGGTCGGAGCAGCAGAGCAGCTTCGTACCTATGCAGGTATACTGAATATACCATTCAGAGTCATATATTCCGCAGATGAGATGAAGGAGGCAATAGACGATTTTAAACAGTCTGATTATATTCTGGTAGATACAGCGGGACATTCACATAATAATGATGAATTAAAGACCAGCATGAGTCAGATCGCAGACAGTGTAGAGCCTGATATAGAAAAGGAGATCTTTCTTGTACTTTCCGCAACGACAAAGTACAGGGATCTTATGAATATAGTAGATTCATATACCGACTTTAACAAATTTAAGCTGATATTTACCAAACTGGATGAGACGGGAGCTCTTGGGAATCTGTTGAATATACGTATGTATACCGGAGCGGACATGTCTTATGTTACCTGCGGTCAGAGCGTTCCTGATGATATTGAGCCGTTTTCGCCACAGTCTACAGTCAAGCAGCTGTTAGGAGGTAAGTGATATGGATCAGGCGCAGAATCTAAGAAATATCATAAAAAGAGAACAGGTCAGGACAAACGTTGCAAGAGTCATAACGGTAACGAGCGGTAAAGGCGGTGTCGGAAAGTCGAATGTGTCTATAAATCTTGCCGTACAGTTAAAGAAGCTTTCCAAGCGTGTCATCATTTTTGATGCCGACTTTGGTCTTGCCAATATCGAGGTGATGTTTGGTGCTGTTCCAAAGCATAATCTCTCCGATCTCATATACCAGGGCAAGAACATTAAGGAGATCATAACGATGGGGCCTATGGATATCGGGTTTATTTCCGGAGGGTCGGGGATAGCCGGACTTTCAAATCTCGGGAGGGATTATATAAACTATCTTGTCCAGAATCTTGCCGAACTGGATTCTCTTGCAGATGTTATTATAATAGATACAGGGGCCGGAATATCCGATGCGGTTATAGAATTTCTTGTTGCAAGCGGAGAGGTATTACTGGTAACTACACCGGAGCCTACCTCCATAACGGATTCCTATTCGCTGTTAAAGGCCTTAAACAGGCATCCAAGATATAACAGGGAAATGACACTTATCAAGGTTATAGCAAATAAGGTTTCCGGAGCGGATGAGGGAAAACAGTTATATAATAAACTTAATGCCGTTGTAAACAGATATCTGAAGATGCCGATACAATATCTGGGATATGTACCGGAGGATCCTCAGCTTGTAAAGGCTATTATGCAGCAGACGCCTATTTCGATAGATAATCCTAATGCCAAATCTTCCATGGCATTTGAAGCCATAGCAGCAACACTCACAGGAGGCGACCCGGTGGCTGCCTATCATAAACACGGTATGGCCGGGTTTTTTGCCAATATGGTCAGAGGAAAGAAGTTTTCATAAGTTCAGGAGGTTATTATGTTATCAAAATATGTCAAGGTGGGAGATAAGCTTGATCTTGAAACTATCGAATCACTCGGAGAAAGTGAAACGCTAAATGAAAAACGGCAATACAGAAGCTCTGTATTTGACATTATAGCAGAGGATCAGCTCAAGGTTGCTATGCCCATGGAGCACGGCAAGCTTGTACTCTTACCTATAGACGGAGAATATAATCTCTGCTTTTATACAAGTAACGGGTTATATCAGTGCCTGGCAAGGGTGATAGACAGATACAGGAATGATAATGTTTTTGTACTTGTACTTGAGCTTACGACAGACCTTTCGAAATATCAGAGAAGAGAGTATTACAGACTAAACTGCGTACTTGATATGAAATCAAGAGCGGTAAAGGAAGCGGGAGATAAGGGTAATGTAACCGAAAAAGTTGAGTTTCTGGATACTGATATAACCTTTAACAACGGTATAATGGTTGATATTTCCGGAGGGGGAGCAAGGTTCATTTCTAAGGTGAGGTATCCTATTGATACTGAGATACTTTTTGTATTCAAGCTTTTTGTAAGCGGTAAGCTCAATGAATACAGACTGCGTGGTAAGGTACTCTTTTCCGAACCGATGACAAATAATCCCAATGCTTATGAGCACAGGATACAGTTCATAAATATACTCAACGATGAGCGCGAGAGTATTATCAGGTATATTTTTGAAGAAGAAAGAAAAATAAGAAGAAGAGAAAAAGGGTAGGTTAATATCATGAAGAAAAAAATTCTGATCGTCGATGACTCTGCACTCATGAGAAGGGTACTCTGTGATATAATTAATTCCGACAGCAGATTCGAGGTTGCCGACATGGCAAAGGATGGTGCTGAAGGCTTTAAGTTTATTGTTTCCCACAAATATGATGCTGTTGTTCTCGATGTATATATGCCTAAGATGACAGGGCTCGAAATGCTTCGGGAGATGCAGAAGAGTAATGTCTATGCCAATGTTATGATGGCAAGTACCACAACCGGCGAGGGCGCACGGGAAACAATGGAAGCTCTTGAGTTAGGAGCGATCGATTTCATAAAAAAACCCGAAAATGTTGCAGATGCAAGGCTTGATGACTTCAGGAAAAGGTTTCTTGATCTTCTCAATACGGTAACGCTTGCAAGGCCAAGCCATCATATTTCCGTAGGAAGAAGCACTTCCCAAAGCAAGCCTTCCACATTTACCGCCAGATATGATGTTAATTTTCATAACAAACATACGGCAGGTGAGGGTGCAACAGCTTCGAAAAAGCCGGCGGACAGACCGCAGATGCAGTCAATGTCTGCGAAGGGGAAAAATGCGCAGGCCCTTGTAAAGGAGCTGCCACCTAAAAGCGGCAGAAAGATCGTTGCCATAGCAAGCTCTACGGGAGGTCCGAGAGCATTGCAATATGTCATACCAAAGCTTCCCAAAAATCTTAAGGCACCGGTGCTGCTTGTTCAGCATATGCCAAAGGGATTTACCAAATCGCTGGCGGAAAGACTTACGTCGCTTGGAAACATTCCCGTAACTGAGGCTGTGGATGGAGAGCTGATAAAAGAGGGCCACGTATACATAGCCCAGGGCGGACTTCATCTGAACGCCGAACCGACCGGAGGAAATATGTATGCGATAAAATATTCTGACCAGCCAAGCAGGGAAGGCGTCAAGCCCTGTGCCAATTATATGTACGAATCGCTCATAAATTCCAAATATGATGAGATCGTATGCGTTGTCATGACCGGAATGGGAAGCGATGGTACAGCCGGAATACTCGAACTGAAGAAGAAAAAAAATGTGCGCGTCATTGCGCAGGATGAGGAGTCATGTACCGTATACGGAATGCCCAGAGCCATAGTACAGAGCGGCGCCGTAAACGAACTTGTTCCTCTTGATGAAATAGCAGAACATATTATTAAGAACGTGGGGGTTTATTAAAATGGATGTTAACCAGTATTTGGAAATCTTTCTCGATGAAACCAGCGAACACATTCAGAGTCTGAGCGATCAGCTTATGATCCTGGAACAGGAGCCCGATAATACGGATACTATCAATGAGATATTCCGTTCGGCTCACTCCCTGAAGGGTATGGCAGGTACCATGGGATACAAGAGGATGCAGAATCTTACCCATGATATGGAAAACGTATTTACCGAAGTCAGAAACGGCAACATGAAGGTTAATTCCAACCTTATAGATGTACTTTTCAAGGCTCTCGATGCGCTCGAGGAGTACGAAAAGGTAATAAGGGAAACCTCTGACGAGGGCACAAACGATAATGAGCCTATAATCAAGGAGCTTAACAGGATACTTGATGAGGGACTCGGGAAAGCGCCTGCAGCAGATGAGGCGGAAAAGACAGAAGACGAAGGCAAGAGTGCTTCGGACGGCGCTGATTCAAAAGACAAGCCCTGGCAGGATATAAAGCTCTCGGAGGAAAATATAAGCGCGATAAAGGACGCTGACGAAAAAGGCCTCAATATATACGGTGTAGGTGTCCATATCCAGGAGTCATGCGTACTTAAAGCAGCCAGAGCATTCCTTGTTTTTAAAGCCATAGAGGACATAGGCGAGATAATAGTGACCAATCCTTCCGCACAGGATATAGAAGATGAGAAATTTGATTTTGATTTCTCAATGTATGTTGCTACGGCAGAACCTTATGATAAGGTTGAGGCTGCTGTGTTAAGTGTGTCAGAGATCGAAAAATGCATCGGTGAAAAAGTAGACATACAGTCATTTACAACAAAGGAAGAACCCAAGGAAACGGTTACAGAGACCGCACCGGCAGTCAAAGAAGAACCTAAGCCCAAGGCTCCTTCGGCTCAGGCCGCGCAGAATAAACAGACCAAGCCTTCGGCGGGTAAGCCTGTGGTTAACAGAACAGTTCGAGTTGATATAGAAAAGCTTGACGTTCTTATGAATCTTGTAAGTGAGCTGATCATTGCAAAAAACAGTATCGTTTCGGCTTCTTCGGGAGAGGGAATGGCAAATTCTTCTTCCTTCAATGATCATATAGGATATCTCGAAAGCGTTACGACCAATCTTCACGAATCTGTCATGAAGGTCAGGATGGTACCTATTGAGAGTGTAGTTAACAGGTTCCCCAAGATGGTAAGGGATCTTTCCAAAAAGCTCAACAAGAAGATGAATCTGTTCATGTCCGGTGAAGATACAGAACTTGACAGAACCGTTGTAGATGAACTCAGTGATCCTTTGATGCACCTCATCAGAAACTCTGCAGACCATGGACTTGAGTCAGCGGAAGTAAGAGCTGAGAGAGGTAAACCGGAAGAAGGTTCCATCTTCCTTGATGCTTATCAGGATGGTAATAATGTTATCATAGAGGTAAGAGATGACGGTAACGGAATAGATGTTGAAGCAGTCAGGGCAAAGGCAATAGAGAGGGGTGCCGTCACTCCCGAACAGGCTGAACAGCTTACTGAGAAAGAAGTCATCGATATGCTTTTCCAGCCAAGCTTTTCAACAGCCAAGGTAGTAACAGATGTATCCGGAAGAGGAGTCGGTCTTGATGTAGTTAAATCAAAGATCGAATCTTTGGGCGGTGATGTATCTGTCAAGACAAAGCTTGGTGAAGGCTCTGCATTCTCCGTAAGACTTCCTCTGACGCTTGCCATTATTCAGGCACTTATGGTAGTTGTCGGAGAAGAAAAATATGCTATCGCTCTTGGCTCCATCGATACTATAGAGAGTATTTCGAAATCCGATGTTAAGTATGTGGAGGCAAAAGAAGTTATCACCTTAAGAGAGAACGTGATACCTATTATAAGACTTCACGGAGTCCTCAATATAGATGAGGGATCCGAGGATAAGGATGAGATGATAGTAGTCGTGGTAAAGAAGGGCGATAAGCTTGCAGGTCTTGTTGTTGATGAACTTATAGGACAACAGGAGATCGTTATCAAGTCGCTTGGAAAATATATTAATTGTGCGAGCCGTATTATCTCGGGTGCTACGATCCTTGGTGATGGCGAGGTTGCGCTTATCCTTGATGCCAATGTTTTAATATAATACGGGAGGAGCTTTAAAATGGATGAATTAATGTTAAATTCGGAAGTCGAAATGGAGAAGACTCAGTTTATAGTAATAAGGATAGGAGATGAGCAGTACGGTATAGACATCAAATACGTAGACAATATCGTACGTATGCAGAAGATAACAAGAGTACCCGATGTACAGAGCTATTTTGAAGGTGTTATAAACTTAAGAGGAGAGGTTGTTCCTGTTATGAACCTTAGAAAAAAGGCAGGACTTCCCGATGAAGAATATACCAAAGATACAAGGATCATAATAATAAAGCTTGAGAACAATGCACCTATAGGAATAGTAGTGGATGCCGTAAAGGAAGTGGTCACACTTACAAGCGACGAGATAGAGTATACAAAGGGAACTGTAAGGAATGAGCAGGTAACATTCATAAACGGTATAGGTAAATGTAATAATTCCCTTATTTCATTGCTTGACCTGAATGCGGTGATATCCGAATAACAGTCCCGTTTGCTTTGCTTTAAAATTACTGACTGTAGAATAATAAGGAAGAAGAGGAGATTAAATGGCTAAAATCGATCTTGAGCAGATGGACACCATGTATTTTGATGTCCTTAAAGAAATAGGAAATATTGGAGCAGGAAATGCGACGACCGCTCTGGCTCAGCTTTTGAATACCAAGGTAGACATGAAGGTGCCCAAGGTTGAGCTTTTGGAATTTTCAGAGGTAGGCGAAGCCATGGGCGGGGAAGAACAGATCATGGCAGGGATTTATCAGGTCGTTGACGGAGACATTCATGGGAGCATAATGTTCTTACTTGAGGAAAAGTCAGCGAGGACACTGATCTCGATGTTAATGGGAACACCGGAGCATGATTCCGAATCCTTTACCGAAATGGAGATTTCTGCGTTAAAGGAGATAGGTAATATTATCACCGGTTCTTATCTGTCGAGTCTGTCTACACTGACAAATCTTAAGATATTTCCTTCAATACCGGATATAAGTATTGATATGGCAGGGGCGATAATGTCTGTTCCTGCAATAGAATTTGGAGAGCTTGGCGACAGGATATTATTGATAGAAACCGCTTTTTCGGACGATCTTAAGCTTAATGGATTTTTTATCCTTGTTCCGGATTTGGATTCATATGATAAAATTTTATCATCATTGGGGATGTAATCGGTTATGAGTGAAATGATAAAGGTTGGAATGGCTGATTTAAAGCTATGTAAGGCTCCGGACGGGATAACTACACTGGGCCTTGGATCCTGTGTGGGTATAGCGATACGGGATCCCAGAACTAAGGTGGGAGGACTTGCGCACATTATGCTTCCTGACAGTAAATCTATTCAGGGAGGGCATAATATTGCTAAATTTGCAGACACCGGTGTCAGAGAGCTTGTGGATATAATTGCAAAGAATGGCGGAAATCGGATGAGACTTGAGTCAAAGATTGCCGGAGGAGCCAAGATGTTTGCCTTTTCCAGTAAGTCGGATCTGATGTCAGTGGGTGACAGGAATGTCGAGGCCGTCAAAAAAGTGTTAAAAGAGCTGAAGATACCTATTCTTGCAGAGGATACGGGGGACAGCTACGGTAGAACCGTAGAGTATTACCCTGAAACAGGTGATTATATAATCAAAACCGTTGGTAAGGGGCAGAAGAAAATCTGATTTCTGATTATGAATACAAAAAAGATTCCGTTAGTGGTAATGCTTTTGGGTGCTTTGGTCACCTGTATAGTGACATATCTAAACGACTATGAGCTTAATGAACTTTTGCCTGCCCTGTTTCTTGCTCTGGTTGTTTTTCTTATCATCGGGCTGATAATAAAGGGAGTACTTGATAAGTTCTGCCCTTTGCCAGAGGAAGAGGTTAGTGAAACTGAGGGAGAAGAGATAAGCCTTGAAGGAGACGAAGGAGAAGTAATAGAAAAGCAGGTTGGAGAAAATGAAGGTACATCCGGACCGGAAGGGGATGAAGGGGTCTGAGACGTATTGGAGGGTATAAATGGACGAGGCTGCAAAACAGAAGCTGTGGGATTCCTATATCAAGAATCCGACGCAGGAAACAAGGGAAAAGATAATACTGGAGTATGCACCGTTGGTAAAAGTTGTAGCCGGCCGACTTGCCATGTATCTGGGTTATAATGTTGAATACGATGATCTTGTCAGTTACGGGATATTCGGTTTGATAGATGCCATCGATAAATTTGACCCTCGAAAGGACGTTAAGTTTGAAACATATGCAAGCCTGAGGATAAGGGGGTCCATACTCGACCAGATCAGAAAGATGGACTGGATACCAAGAACAGTCAGGAAAAGACAGAGGGATATATCACAGGCCATTAAGGATATAGAAGCAAGGACCGGTAAATCTGCCACAGATGAGGAGATCGCAGATCAGCTTGGCATATCACAGGGTGAATATGATGAATGGCAGTCGCAGATGAAGGTCACAAATATCGTCTCACTGGACGAATTTGTCGAACAGGGCGGAGGCGATGTAAATGTTACCGAAACCCAGGAGACAATGTCAAGATTTGATATGCCTGAGGAGGCGGTAGCTAAGGAAGAGCTTAAGGAAAAGCTTAAGGAGGCGTTGGCTCTTTTAACGGAGAAGGAACAGAAGGTGATACTTCTATACTATTATGAGGATCTTACTCTTAAGGAGATCAGTAATATTCTGGAGGTTTCGGAGTCAAGGGTATCACAGCTTCATACAAAGGCACTTACAAAGATGAAGGGCAAGATGGGTGCGTACATGGATGTCATCGCCGGAAGTATGTAGTAAAAAACAGGGGGATAAAATGAAAAAGAATGGTTATTTCAGGATTCAGATAAATGAAAAGGGAAGATTTTTGGAGGTATATCCGCCACAGGACGGCGGAGATGCCGTGGATTTTAATGAGCTGAGGAATTATCTTTCGGACAGGAGCTATCCGGTAGATATGATAGCTATTAATAATGCGATAGTGGAATCCGCTCTCGGCATGCAGACGCTAAAGCTTGATTCTGAAAAGGGATTTCCTGAAAGTGAAAGCTTCAGCCTGACTCTGAGTGAGGACGGACTCAGGGCATTTGCAAGGTTTTACCCTAATTCCGAGGGTGGAAACGAACTTGACAGGGATGAGATAATCGGAGATCTTAAGGCAAAAAAGATCATTTCCGGTTTGAATATTGAAGTGATAGATTCATATCTTAAAGACAGAGATTATTGCAGATCCTATCTTTTGGCCGAGGGGCAGCCGCCGACTTCAGGCTCGGACGGAACGATAGAATATTTCTTTAATACCGATCATAATACCAAACCCAAACTGAATGAAGACGGGACAGTTAATTTCTTTGAACTTGATCTTATATCTCCATGTAAAAAAGATGAGGTTCTTGCAAGGATAACTCCGGCCGTAAAAGGCAGTGACGGTTTTGATGTATATGGAAAAGCCGTAAAACCGAAGGATGTTGAAAATCCCTCATTCATGCCCGGAAATAATACCAGGGTAAGTGCGGACGGACTGGAGCTTTTAGCCAATATTGACGGGAACGTCTCGTTTGTTGACGGTATGGTTTTTGTAAAGGACGTATATGAGGTTGACGATGTGGATACATCCACAGGAAACATAGATTATGAGGGCGATGTTGTAGTAAGGGGAAATGTCAAGGAAGGCTTTTCGGTAAGATCGAACGGGACAATAGAAGTCAAGGGAGTAGTGGAAGGGGCTTCTCTTGATGCCGGACTTGATATAATCATCGGTCATGGAATGAACGGAATGAACAAGGGAACTCTTAAGGCCGGTAATAATATAGTATCAAAGTTTATTGAGAATGCTCATGTTGAAAGCGGCGGTTACGTTACCGCGGAAGCCATAGTACACAGTGAGGTACTTGCCAAAACCGAGATAAACGTCAATGGAAAAAGAGGGAACATAACCGGTGGAAAGGTAAAGGCCGGTGTTGACATCGAAGCAAAGACTGTCGGATCCACGATGGGAGTAGAGACTGTTCTGGAGGTTGGCGCAGATCCCGCCATAAAGGCAAAGGCACAGACCATGGAACAGGATGTAAAAAAGCTTAATAAGGCTCTGGAACAGGTAAAACCGATACTTGTGACCCTGACTCAGCGCATGCAGAAGGGAGATAAGCTGACTACTGATCAGATCAGGTATCTGAAGCAGCTCAATGACCAGTACAAGGCTCTTACAGCCGCTATTTCAAAGGCAACGAAGGAATATAATGATTATATGGAAAAGATCAAGGATGAAGCTTCGGATGTTACTCCTTCTGTGAGAGTTTCGGGGGATTGTTATCCGGGTACCGTGATCACGATCAATGATGTTTCAAAAGAGATAAAGACGTTAACCCAGAGGACAAAGTTTGTCAGAGAAGGCGCAGATATAAGAATAAAAGCACTGTTCTGACGGTTTTTATATTTTTTATCAGAGGGAGATTATTATGACAGCGATGGAGATAACACTCTTAGTATTGGGTGTGCTTATTTTTGCCGCAAGCTTTTTTATTAAGGACAAAAATGAGGCAAAGAATGATGAGGATATCGAGGAAAGAAAGAATCAGATCCGCTCTATGATGGAAACTGAGCTCAGTAACATGAAGATAAAGGTTACCGATGTTACGGATGAGACAGTGGAATATGCAATGGATAAGGCCGAAAGATCTCTTGAGAAAATATCCAATGAAAAGATAATGGCAGTCAATGATTACTCAAACATGATAATGGGTGAGATAGATAAGAGCCATAAGGAAGTCATGTTCCTGTATGATATGCTTCAGGATAAGCAGGTCGATGTTAAGAATTCGGTAAGGAAGGCAGAAGCAACAGTTAAGGAAGTTGAGAATTTTTCCGAGGCTGCCCAGAACAGCTCCCAGGAATTTAAAAAAGATCTGGAGGTTTATTCAGAGAAAAAACTTGAAGAAGTGAAACAGGCGGCAGATACGGTGACCGCAAATGCGGCATCTGTTTCCTCACGGCCTGTTGCGGTTGAAACAAAGCCTTTGACGGGGATAGATATAATAAAGGCAAAGAAGGCCCAGAATAATATTAAACCGGTCTTCAATGCTTTAAATTCCGATGAATTTGAGACGATAACCCTCATCGAACAGTCAGATGTGATAAAACCGCTTCCCGTTGAAAACGGCGATAATACATCATTTATGGTCGATACTATAGCTGATGATGTACAGCAGGGTGAAAATGCCGGGAGTATGATGTCAGGTTTCGGAGGTGCGATAGGAAATAATAATAAGAAGATAATCGAACTTCACGAAAAAGGAATGAGCACGGTCGATATAGCTAAAAATCTTAACCTGGGCGTTGGGGAAGTCAAGCTTGTGATAGATCTGTTCAAGAGGTAGGGATTATGAATCTGAGATATTATTTAAGAGGACTTGGAATAGGGATAGCTGTAACAGCATTGCTTATGGGGTTTTCCAACAGTAAGAATGCATCTGCACAGATGACGGATGCGGAAATAATGGAAGCGGCTTCAAAACTGGGTATGGTTAAGGAAAATGAGCTTTTGGTACAGAATTCCGATAAGGATGAGCCGGACAGAGAAAGCGGTATAACAGTATCCAAACTTGTGAATGATACGGATGATGAAAATACGGATGCGACAGAAGGATCGGATCAGAATGCAGAAGAAGGTTTGCCGGAAGGTGATGCAGGATCCTCTACAGGGGATGATCAGGATAACATAGAATCCATGAGCATAGATACGATAAAAAGAGATGAGGGTTCTTCAGCCCCTGCAGCAGAGGAGAGCGGAGAGGTCACTCAGGAAGCTTTGCAGACACCGTCATCTGAAGAGGTACAGACAGAAAATACAGATCCAAATTCCGATAAGGAGTTAAATGTTTCAGGTACTGTTTCCGATGATGGAAGTGAATCGATCATAACAAGAACGGATAAGGCTATTGAGGAAGCAAAAGAGGAAACGGAAAAGCTGAAACAGGAAGCCGAAAGGGTTAAGGAAGAGACTGAAAAGATAAAGGATGATAATGAGGTTACAAAGGAAAAAACAGAGCAGATAAAAGAAGAGACCGAAAAGATAAAGGCAGAGGATGCCGCAAAAGAAGAAACGAAGGAATCCCTGACAGAAGAGGAGAATAAAACAGAGAGCGGATCGGAGAATGCAAAAGCTTCGGATGCTTCCAAAGCTGTGGTAAAGATCACCGTATCTGACGGTGATGATTCTTCCGATATATGTAAGAAGCTTCAGAACAGCGGGATAATAGAGAGTGCTTCCGAATTTGACAGCTACCTGATTTCGAGAAAACTGGATTCAAGGATAAGCTCCGGAACGTTTGAGCTGTCAAAGGGGCTTTCACGGGAAGAGATCGCTAAAATATTAACGGGAAGATAATGACCATAAAAATTTTAATTCATTATTTTATATCATGAACCCTTTTTCCCTTTTGTAATGTCTTTATTAGTAGAAGTATATGTGGAGATAAGATTGTGGGAACAGCAATTCTTACGGATACAAACAGTGGGATATCCGTTAATGAAGCCAGGGCTATGGGGATATTTTCCATGCCGATGCCTGTAATAATCGAAGGAAAGAATTATTACGAAAACGAAAGTCTTACTGTAGATGAATATATGAAGGAGCTTTTGGCAAAGAAGGATGTAACGACCTCGATGCCCTCTCCCGGAGATCTTATAGATATGTGGGAGAGTATATTTGATGAAGGGTATGATGAACTGGTTTATATACCCATGTCAAGCGGGCTGAGCAGTTCATGCAGCAGCGCATACAGCTGTATGGATGATTATGAAGGAAGGGTCTTTGTTGTGGATAACCACAGGATTTCCGTAACTCTCAGAGGTTCTGTCATGGATGCCAAAAGACTTTCGGATTCCGGAAGATCAGGAGCTGAGATCAAAGATATACTGGAAGCAATGAGAAATGATTCTGTTGTTTACCTTGGCGTTGATACTCTTGAATATTTCATGAAGACAGGAAGGGCTACATCTGCCGCTGCAAGTCTCGTCAGTAATGTATTAAGTGTTAAACCTATCTTAAGGACAACGGGAGAGAAGTTTGAACCGGTGACAGCGGTAAGGGGAGCAAAGAAATGTGCCGCGAAGATCATTGAAAACATGCATAAGGAAATGAAAACAAGATTTTCTGATGTCTCTGCAGAGGATATGCTCATAGGAGTAGCCGGAAGCTTTACCGAAAGAAGTGAAGCAGAGAAGTGGTTTAGTACCGTAAAGGAAGCATTTCCCGATACAGAAGTATTTTATGATCCGCTTTCATGCAGCATCACTACCCATACAGGACCCAATGCAATGGGGGTTGGAATGATGAAGAAATGTCACATTTAAATTTTCTTGTGATTTTTTATAAAAACTGCTTGCAATTTGTGACGGAGTATGTAATAATAGTATCACAAAAGAGAGATTATGTTTATTCGAATACGTTTTCGTGAAGAAACAAGGAGGAAAAGCATGAAGAAAAAAACATTATTTGGAGTTATTGCATTAGCTTTGATAGTACCCATAGTTATCTGCTCTGTTTTTTATAATAATAAGCAGGCAGGAACATTACCTGATGAAGCAGCTTTCATAGCTCAGACAGATATGGATTCGAATGGGGTTATTTATCTTGATGAAGAAGCCATCGCTCTTGCTGATACTTCGGGAGACAATACCTCTTTAAGAAGCGAAGCACTTAAGGCATATAATCTTGTTAATGAGCAGAGAGAAGCTGAGGGACTTGGAACGCTTACATGGGACGGTAACCTTGAAAGCGCGGCAGACGTAAGAGCAAAAGAGATATCGGATGTGTTTGATCATACCCGTCCTAATGGAAGCAAGTGGAATACAGTAAACAGTAAGATCATGGGTGGAGAAAATCTTGCTTTCGGTTATGATACCGCAGATGATGTTCTTGGCGGATGGATGGACAGTCCTACACACAGAGAGAATATCCTTTATAACACATTTACAAAGATCGCGATCTCTGTTTATCAGTCAGATGACGGAACACTTTACTGGGCACAGGAATTCGGATATTAATATCGGGAGATATCTGATCAGGAGACAGTAAAAGAATGTATTATGATTAACTCTGATAATGTTTAACCCATATTGGTTGAGTGTGAGATGACCTTCAGGTACCATGTGTATTTGAAGGTCATTCTTTATGCTTGATTGCTTAATAATCTACCATTCGCGTTTAATTATTTACAATACATGATGATCTGCTGATATATAATAATGATAACTGAAGGTGATTCATTAACTTTACGGAGGTTTAAAAATGGGCAATTACAGAAATTTTGAACTTGTAGTTTATTTTGTTGCAAAAGGAACGGCAGAAACTTCTGAAGAGAAGCTTCGAAAGGATATAGATTTTTTTAAAAAATACATGAGGATCGATAAAGTCTATCTTGAGCCATACAGAGACGGTGTTTTTGCTTCAAAAGAGCAGACAAAAATGTGTAAAAGGGTGTTTTTGGAGAACGGGATAAAGGTTGAGGGAGGACTGACAACCTGTATACCCGATATAGAAGGAAGGCATAAAAAACAGCGTCTTTTTAATACCTTCTGTTATAATGACCGGGAGATGCTCGAGACGTTAAAGGAGACTGCAGAATACAACGCAGAGATGTTTGATGCATTTATCATAGACGATTTTTATTTTACCAACTGTACCTGTGAAAAGTGCAGGGCTGAGAAGGATAAGTTCAATAAAGAAAACGGTATAGAAGACGGAAGCTTTGAAAAATACAGGGTTCACAGGCAATATGAGATATCAAGGGATTATATAATTGGCCCGGCAAAGAAAGTAAACCCTGACTGTAAGATAACCATCAAATATCCAAACTGGATGGAAAGCTACCAGGAGGCAGGGTATGATCCGTTAAGTCAGAAGGATATATTTGATTATATCTATACGGGAACGGAAACGAGGGATCCTGTTAACACTGATCAGCATCTGCCCAGATATCTTTCCTTTTCGCTTATGAGATATATGGATGACATGGCACCTTCAAGAAATAACGGAGGATGGTTCGATCCCTTTGACTGCAGACTGCTGGATTATTATCTTGAGCAGGCTTATCTGACAGCATTTGCCAGGCCAAAGGAGATGATGATGTTCTGCTTCCAGGCCCTTGTTGATACGGTAAATGTTCCGGCGCTTGGATTTATGCTGGATAAGCTGGATGATCTTCTTGATGATCTTGGAGAACCTATAGGTATTCCCTGTTATATACCCAATGCCTCCCAGGGAGAGGATAATGTCCAGGATTACCTTGGTATGCACGGATTTCCCATTGTCACAACCCCCTGGTTTAAGGAGGATGCACCGGTAATGCTGCTTACAAGGTCATCTGCCTGTGATGAGGATATTGTGGATAAGCTTGATAAGTATGTGGCAAAAGGCAACAAGGCCATAGTTACAAGCGGGTTTGTAAAGGCTACGCTTGACAGGGGCTTAAAGGCCATGACCTCCTTAAGGAACAGGGACAGATATGTAAGCTTAAAGGATTTTGCCTCAGAGTCCCTGGGATTTTATAAATGGGAAAACTCATATTCGAAGGAGAATATAGAGATACCGGTACTCGAGTTCAGGAATAATGTGACCTGGGGTGCGGTCTGCAAGGGTGTGAAGGATGAGGAGAGCTATACGGTATTTTCAAGAGATACCTACGGAGACGGCCAGATGTATACTCTTGTTATACCCGAGTCTTTTTCGGATATCCAGAAATATCCTGAGCCTGTATTAAACAGAATGCGTAAAGAGTTTGCCGTCAACGGTATAAGGCTTGAGGGAGAGGGTATGACAAGTATCTTTGTATATGACAATGATACCTTCGTGCTGTATCATTATACAGACAGGCATACAGCCGATACTGATGTAAAGATCTTTATAAAGGAAGCAGAGAGTATGATCGATACAGTCAGTGGGAATGAGATAAAACCTTTGTATATAAATAATGAGGGAGAGGCCTGCTTTGATATAAGAGCCTTAGCAGGAAGGATAGCTGCGTATAAGATAAAGAGGGTTTCCCGGAAATAGAAACAAAAAGCCGGGAAATCCTTATAGTCCTGTAACGGATGAATTTTCAAGATGAACAGGTTCTTCCATATATGGTCTTATTTCTTCGGAAGCCTCAAACCTGCAGTTATTAAAGTAAATGCCTGTCGCATTTTTTATAAAGACCTCCCTTAAAGGAGCCTTTATAAGCCCTTCACCTGTTGTTGGCCTTATATCATAGGTATCCTTGGGGTGGTCTGTCTTTTTGACAAGACTTATATTTACATGTTCAAAGCTTAAATCCCTGATCTTGTCTTCCTCATCGGAATATATGAAGATACCGTTTTCGCCTTCGGCATTAATATTGCTGAAGGTGATATTTTTTATATGACCCGTCACAGTATCATAGCTTCTTTTAACAGCAGTTATCACGAT
Source organism: Lachnospiraceae bacterium (assembly GCA_024687745.1). GTDB lineage: Bacteria > Bacillota > Clostridia > Lachnospirales > Lachnospiraceae > UBA2868. The sequence goes on along the minus strand of JAILEM010000129.1, from coordinate 21,479 downwards.
CGGCTCGGCAGAACCCCACCAGTGGAGTTTTGAAAACATCCTGGTATCAATACAGATATTTGAAAAAATGACGTTTTCGATCGAACCCTTATCGCGAAGCATCAGGGATATGGCTCTGTTTGTCCTGCTTATGATACAGTTGTTTACGGTAATATTACGGAACAGGTCTTCGCTTTCACTTCCGAATTTGATGGCTGCACTGGTAGATGTAAGTGTGCAGTCACTGACTGTTATGTTTTCGCAGGGTCCGTATTGCATGAACTGGGCTGTATTTTTAAATACTATACAATCATCGGCGGTTTCGATATGACACCCGATGATCCTTACATTGCGGCAATGATCAGGATCTATCCCATCACAGTTTGCCAGTCTTAGATTGTTGAGTATACGGATTCCCTGTATGAGGACATCTTTACATCCAATAAGATGGGTAGTCCAGAAGGCCGAATTTGTAAGCGTAACGCCCTCTATGGTAAGATGATGTATATTTACCATATATAAAAGCGGTGCCCTTGGATAAAAGCTTCCGTCTATATGCCATTTCGTTTCTTTTCCGTAGAATATGCCCTCGTTACCGTCAATACTTCCCAAGCCCGTAATGGCAACATTTTCGGCATCCTTACAGTATATAAAGTAAAAGGCCGGCGCTCCGTCATAATCGCAGGCTTCATAGGTGGGTTTTGAAAGCTCCCTGTTTATATCCTTTCCCTTCCCGAACAGATCAAGTAAATTCAGATCATCAACTGCCTTAAGTGTAGCTCCCGTCTCAAGATGTAATTCCACCCCGGATCTAAGGATAAGAGCTCCGCTTCTGTATGTGTGTCCACCGGAAAAGACTACCTTTCCGCCGCCGTTTTCGAAACAGTCATCTATTGCCTTCTGTATGATCTTCCCGTCGTTTGAAATTCCGTCACCTAACGCACCGTAGTCAAGTAAATCAATTTTCATCTGATGGTCTCCCTGTTGAATTGATCGATCGTGGGAAACGTCTGATACAGTCATCATTAATTTACAAAACGATCAATAAATCGTATTAAAGACGATTTCCCGATAAAATACATAATATATTATTTGCCGGATTATTTCAAATATCGTCTTATCTGTTCTTATATTTATCTTATCTTTTTGCATGGTAAAAGTATGCCGGGTGGTGTAGAATAAAACCATAAATGCCGTAAAATGAAAGCTTAGGGAAGAAAAAACGGTATAACGGGTAACAGAACATACAGAGTACGTACAGGAGGTAAACTAATGGGTAATAAGTATGAAGGAACACAGACAGAAAAGAATCTGCAGACCGCATTTGCAGGAGAGAGCCAGGCAAGGAATAAGTATACTTATTTTGCATCGGTTGCAAAAAAAGAGGGATATGAGCAGATATCGGCCCTCTTTTTAAAAACGGCGGATAATGAAAAGGAACATGCAAAAATGTGGTTTAAGGAGCTTGGCGGAATAGGAGATACTGCAGCAAACCTTGTGCAGGCAGCAGACGGCGAAAACTATGAGTGGACCGATATGTATGATGGCTTTGCAAAGACTGCGGATGAGGAAGGTTTTCATGAGCTCGCCGAAAAATTCAGAGGCGTTGCCGCTATAGAGAAGACACATGAAGAAAGATATCGTAAACTTCTTGATAATGTTGAGACTAAAAGTGTATTTGAAAAGAGCGAGGTCAAGGTATGGGAATGCAGGAACTGCGGTCATATAGTCGTTGGAACCAAGGCTCCCGACATCTGTCCTGTTTGCGCACATCCAAGGAGCTATTTTGAAGTAAGGGCTGAAAACTACTGATAGCATATATTTAGGAGGTTTGAGATGAAATTCGGTCATTTTGATATGGGTATGAGGGAGTATGTTATCACAAAGCCCGATACACCTGCCCCCTGGTGCAATTATCTTGGGTCACCCGAATATGGAGCCATAATATCCAATAATGCAGAGGGATACAGTTTTGTAAAGAGCGGAGCAAACGGTAGGATAACAAGGTTTAGATTTAATTCCAAAATGGCTCTTCCCGGAAGATATATCTACATAAGAGACAACAAAAGCAGAGATTACTGGTCGGCTACGTGGCAGCCTGTGGGAAAGGATCTTAATGATTATAAAAATGAATGCAGGCACGGGACGGGTTATACCATTATAACCTCAGAGTACTCAGGGATAAGGTCTGAGGTGACCTATTATGTGCCTAAGGATAAGACCTGTGAGGTATGGAGACTTAAGGTCACAAATCTTTCAGAAGGTGAGAGAGAGCTTTCCTCGTTTGGATTTGTGGAGTTTACCAATGAGCCTAATTATTCTCAGGACCAGGTAAACATCCAGTACTCCCTTTTTATTTCAAGAACTTCCTTTGAAGGTAATAAGATACTTCAGCATATATGTGAAAATGAAAAAAAGGATAGTACAGGTTCTAATCACAAGGAGAGGTTTTTGGGACTGGCAAAGGGAAAGGTTGATGCCTATAACGGTAATATAGATAATTTCATCGGCGCTTACAGAAACTTTTCTAACCCTTTGGCAGTCGAGAGAGGTCACTGTGATAATGTATTGAACTATAATGACAATTCCTGTGGGGCGCTTCAGACCGATTTCATCTTAAAGCCTTCAGAGACAAGAGAGCTTGTATATATTCTCGGACAGGCAGATAATGAGACGGCAGAGAGGATAATCAACGAGTATGAAGCTGACGGAGCAGTGGACAGAGAGGTTTCAAAGCTCAGATCCTACTGGCATTCAAAGCTTGATAATTTTAAGGTTGAAACACCATCGGATGAATTTAATAATATGGTCAATGTATGGAATGCCTATCAGTGCTTTATCACCTTTACCTGGTCAAGGGCGGCTTCGCTCATCTATTGCGGGCTGAGAAACGGATATGGCTACAGGGATACGGTTCAGGATATACAGGGTATCATACATCTGGATCCTGAGATGGCACTTGGGAAGATAAGATTTATGCTCTCCGCCCAGGTCGATAACGGGGGAGGCCTGCCTCTGGTAAAATTTACACATAATGCGGGTCATGAGAATACTCCCGATGACCCTGAATACGTAAGGGAAACAGGGCATCCCTCATACAGGGCCGATGATGCTCTCTGGCTCTTCCCCACAATATATAAATATCTTGGAGAGAGTGGTAATACAGCCTTCCTTGACGAGGTGATAGTATATGCAAACGGCGGGGAGGCAACTGTGTATGACCATCTTAAAAAGGCCATAGATTTTTCCGTGGAGAGAATGGGAGAGCATAATATGCCTGCCGGACTTCATGCCGACTGGAATGATTGCTTAAGACTTGGAGCAAAGGGAGAATCTACCTTTGTTGCATTCCAGCTCTATTATGCAATGAATATGATGCTTGAGCTTGCAAAGGACAGGGGTGATGAGGAATACTGTGAGTATTTAAAAAGGATACGGGCAGATCTTTCCGGGGCTCTCTCTGAGTGCTATGATCAGGACAGATTCATAAGAGGTATAAGGGATACGGGAGAGATAGTCGGAGCAAGGAAGGATCCTGAGGCTAATATGTGGCTGAACCCGCAAAGCTGGTCTGTTATTTCCGGATTTGCTTCGGATGATCAGGCATATACCGTTATGGACAGCGTATATTCCATTCTCAACACACCCTATGGTGCAAAGCTTATGGAGCCTCCCTATGTAGATCACATGTTTGAGGGTGCGCTTATGCATATTTTCAATCCCGATACAAAGGAGAACGGAGGGATCTTCTCACAGAGCCAGGGATGGCTGATCCTTGCCGAGAGTCTTCTTGGAAGAGGTGACAGAGCCTTTGAATACTTTATGGAGACATCACCAGCTGCCATGAATGAGAAGGCAGAACAGAGAGTGATAGAACCTTATGCCCATGGACAGTTCACGGAATCAAAAAGATCCCCTTATGAAGGAAGATCACATGTGCACTGGCTTACGGGAACGGCATCTACAATTATGGTCGGCTGTGTGGAGGGAATCCTTGGAATGAGACCAAATGCTAAGGGGCTCTTAATAGATCCATCCATACCATCAAAGTGGGATGGACTTAAGATAGAAAAGAATTTCAGAGGATCAAAGCTTCACATAAAGATCGATAACAGCGCACACAGGGAGTCGGGAGTAAAGGAGATCTTACTTAACGGTGTCAGACAGCCCGGTAATCTTGTAAAAGCTTCAGATCTTAAAGAGGAAAACGAAATCTGTGTTATAATGGGATAGATGTTTTGTATAATAAAACCAATTACAGTTTGAATATGAAAGAGAGGTGAAAGCATGAATTACAAAAGAATAGCAGCAATTATTGTTGCATCCGCCATATCATTTACATCCCTGGGATGTCAGGCAGCTCCTGCAGGAGTTTATGAAAATGCGCAAAACACCAAAGAGTCTGAAGAAGCTTCAGATGAAGAAGTTGCGTCAGATAATGAAGAAGCCGGAGATGAAGATATAAAAGAAGGGTCGGAGACAAGGGTTATAGAAAGCCCTGAAAGTCTTGATAGAAACTCTTTGGTCGCAAAATATATGGAAGCCGATATAGAGGAGACAGAGGCAACAACAGAGCCCTATGAGGTGGATGACGATCTGGGTAATGTTTATAATCTTGACCTTTTCTATCTGGATGATGAGCAGAAGGAGAGATTAAAGGAAGATTATTTTTATATCAGCAGCTATGGCGGAAGAGAATTTTTTGATTCCTATGAATATAACAGATATGGTTATGTTCCAAGTTTTGTAACCGTTGATTCCCTGCTTCATACATATCATCTGTATTTTTCATATCTGTTAAGGAATACGGAAAAGAATTATCTATATGAAGAGTTAAATGAGCTTACCGCAAGCATGCTCAAAGAGTCCAAAGCCCAGTATGAGGAGCTTAAGGGAAGCAAATGGGAAAAAGCCGCAAAAGTAAATCTTGGCTTTTTCAATGTTGCAGCCTGTCTTCTCGATGATTCCGCAGAGATAGATGAAGATCTGAAGGATGAGGTCGGGAAGGAGCTTGAGCTTATTGAAGCTGCATCCGGCATAGCCGATTCTCCCCTTTTTGATCATGAAGAGGATTATTCACAGTTTATCCCAAGGGGATATTATGATGATGACGAGAACCTTCGCAGATACTTTAAGACCATGATGTGGTATGGCAGAATGAATTTTACAAGGGAAGACCCGGATGGCAATACGGATCTTGACAGAAGTGCCCTTCTTATGACTCTTGCAATGAAGGATGAAGTACTTGAGAGCTGGGAAAAGATCTATTCTGTCACGACCTTCTTTGCAGGTGCAGCCGATGACAGCGGATATTATGAATATAAGCCGATAATAGATGCAGTTTACGGTGAAGACGTAAATGCTTCCGGACTTATGGCTGACGATTCTCTTTTTGATGAATTCCACACTCTTACGGGAGAACTTAAAAAACCTAAGATCAATTCTGTTGTCGTATATCAGGATGACAGCGCAGAGGATAAGGAGAGTAAGTCAACAGGCTTCAGATTCATGGGGCAGAGATTTTCCATAGATACAGCGGTATTCTCCAAACTGGTATTTTCAGCTGTGGATGAAAACAGTGATGGAGATAAGCGTATGCTTCCGGATGCTCTTGATGTGCCGGCAGCCTTTGGTTCAGAAACAGCATTATCCATTCTTGATGATATGGGTGCCACGGACTACGAAGGCTATACGGAAAATATGGATAAGCTCAGGGCTGAGATAGAAGATGCCGATGAGACTCTCTGGAACGCTTCTCTTTATTCGGAGTGGTTAAATATGTTAAGACCCGTGATAGAGGAAAAGGGCGAGGGATATCCATCCTTTATGCTCAGTGACAAGTGGAAGATAAAGGATCTTATCACTTTCCTTGGAAGCTATGCAGAGCTTAAGCATGATACCATACTTTATTCAAAACAGCTCATGGCCGAAATGGGCGGCGGTGATATCGAGGAATATGATGACAGAGGTTATGTGGAACCTGAGGTCAGGGTATATTCAAGACTTCACAATCTCGTGGTCGCAACCAAGGAGGGACTCTCGGATTTTGGTTACCTTACTAAGGATAATGAAGAGGATCTGGATATTTTAGCTGATCTATCGGCAAAGTTAAGGGATATATCAATAAAGGAGCTTAAGGATGAGGTGCTTACCGATGAGGAGTATGAGCTGATCAGATGCTACGGCGGAGAGATAGAGCATTTCTGGGTGGTTGCGAACAGAGACCAGGCCGGAACAGATATGTTCTCATCGGAAGAATACCCTGCGGCTATTATTGCCGATGTGGCTACCGACCCCAACGGATCCGTACTCGAGGTAGGAACGGGGGATCCCAGGGACATCTATGTACTTATCAAGGTGGATGGCAAGATAAAGATTGCACGGGGAGCAGTTTATACCTTCTATGAATTCCCATGGCCAATGGAGAACAGACTTACCGATCATGAGTGGAGAGAAATGCTTGGTATAGAGTTTGAAGATTATACACAATGGCATGAGAGTGAGGTCGACCTGCCCGAATGGACAGAAGGGCTTTATTATGAGCCGGAATACTGATAAAGTAAAATTTACCGGCAGGTTTAAAAGTGTAAAGATCTGGCTACTGATAGTTTCAGTAGCCATCTTTGCGGTTTTGGTCATTTTGTACAGTAAGAGATATATAATTCCCTTCTGGGCTGATTTTATGGAAAAGACTGATAAGAAGGATATAGGAAGGATCTGTTACGATATCATTCTTAAGGATAAGAGGTTAAGGATACGGAACGAAGAGGGAAGTGAATATGTATCCGATGAGGAGTATAAGGTCTCGGATTATCTTATAAGTGATATAGATAAGGATGGGAAGGAAGAGCTCATAGTCTTATTCTGGAAAAGGGGAAGCTATGGGCCCTACAGGCCTTTCTGGGTCGAAGAGGATGAAAATAATTATTCCCAGCATATAGGCGTATATGAATTCGGCTTTGATAATTCAGAGGTGATAAATGAGAGATATCTGGCATTAAATACCGGAGATAAGAGTGGGAAAAGGGTCATCAGCCAGAAATGGGTATCCTCCGACACAGGTCTTGACATTGTTGGAATTAATGCGGATGAAGACGGTATATTGTCACTCCTTTTGAAGGATGGCAGCGTAAGGAGATATTTCTACGGTAAATTCGGGTTTATCCTGCTCGATGAATAACTGTCAACGGATGGCGAAATGGTAGTTTGGTAATTGATAAAAATGGCATTTTAGTATAAAATTAAAAGATATATAAATTAAAGTGATAGATACTATGATAAAACATGTGTATATAGGAGGATCAAGATGTCTGTACTTGTAACGGGAGGAGCCGGGTTTATCGGAAGCCATACATGTCTGGAGCTTTTAGAGGCAGGCTATGAGGTGGTTGTAGTTGATAATCTTTATAATGCATCACAGGAATCCATAAGAAGGGTTGAGGAGATAACGGGAAAGAGCCTGAAGTTTTATAAGGTGGATATCCTTGACAGGGATGCGCTTGAAGAGGTATTTGAAAAAGAGGATATTGATTCGGTCATTCATTTTGCCGGATATAAGGCAGTAGGAGAGTCGGTAAAGAAGCCGCTTGAATACTATTATAATAATATAACGGGAACTCTTATTTTATGTGATGTCATGAGGAAACATGCATGTAAGAGCATTGTTTTTTCCTCATCGGCCACGGTTTACGGAGATCCTGCCTTTGTTCCCATAACAGAGGAATGTCCGGTGGGAGGAGTCACCAACCCGTATGGAAGGACGAAATTTATGATAGAGCAGATACTTAAGGATCTCTATGTGTCCGATCATGACTGGAACATAATCCTGTTAAGATATTTTAACCCTATCGGTGCTCATGAATCCGGAAAGATAGGAGAGGATCCCAAGGGTATTCCGAATAATCTTATGCCCTATGTATCGCAGGTGGCAATAGGCAAGCTTAAGTGTCTCGGGGTTTTCGGAGATGACTATGATACACCGGACGGAACCGGAGTAAGGGATTATATACATGTTGTGGATCTTGCCAAAGGACATGTAAAGGCCCTTGATAAGATAGATGATATGAAGAAGGCGGGAGCGGACGAGGTAAAGATATATAATCTCGGTACGGGAAACGGTGTAAGTGTCCTTGAACTCGTACATGCTTTTGAGAAGGTAATAGGGAGAAGCATTCCCTATGAGATAAAGCCGAGAAGAGCAGGGGATATCGCAACCTGTTATGCTGATCCGACAAAGGCCGGCAAAGAACTTAACTGGAAGGCTGTGTATGATATCAATAAGATGTGCGAGGACTCCTGGAGATGGCAGTCGGGAAACCCTAACGGTTATAATGAATAGATAATTATCATATACGGGGAAATGTATGGATAATGCTGTAAAAGAAGAAGAAAAACAGCAGATAGAGCTTGTGCTTGATGACGGTCATATAGAATCGATCGGGGAAAACATTAGTCCTGAGAACTTATACAATGATCTCATAGAAAGAGTTCACAGGTATCATCCCTCGGACGATATTTCGATGATCGAAAAGGCATACAGGGTGGCAAGTGATGCACACAAGGATCAGTACAGAAGATCCGGGGAGCATTACATAATCCATCCTCTTTGTGTTGCCATAATACTTGCTGATATGCAGCTTGATAAGGAATCCATTGTTGCGGGTCTTCTTCATGATGTTGTCGAGGATACCGTTATGACGGTCGAGGCTCTTGAAAAGGAGTTTGGATCCGATGTTGCTTTGATAGTTGATGGTGTCACAAAGCTTGAAAAGCTTAAGTATAACGAGGACAAGCTGGAGTTCCAGGCAGATAACCTGAGGAAGATGTTCCTTGCCATGGCCAAGGATATAAGAGTTATTATGGTAAAGCTTGCGGACAGACTTCATAATATGCGTACACTTCAGCATATGCCCAAGGAAAAACAGCAGGAGATAGCAAGAGAGACCATGGATATCTATGCTCCGCTTGCCCAGAGGCTTGGTATATCAAAGCTTAAGGTCGAGCTGGATGATCTTTCACTTAAGTACCTGGAACCGTATGTATATTATGACCTTGTCGATAAGATAGCGATCAAAAAGTCCGAGAGAGAACAGTATGTCCAGTCCATAGTGGATGAGGTCGGCGATCATCTGAAAAACGCAGGGATCAAATTCTCGATAGACGGAAGGGTAAAGCATTTTTTCAGTATATATAAGAAAATGCTTAACCAGAATAAGACGATCGATGAGATTTACGATCTTTTTGCGGTAAGAGTGCTTGTTGATACCGTGAAGGACTGTTATGCAGTGCTTGGTGTGATACATGAGATATATAAGCCCATACCGGGAAGGTTTAAGGATTATATAGCCATGCCCAAGGCAAATATGTATCAGTCCCTGCATACCACACTTGTGGGAAACAGCGGACAGCCCTTTGAGATACAGATAAGGACCTATGAGATGCACAGGACCGCAGAATACGGAATAGCGGCTCATTGGAAGTATAAGGAAACGGCTAACGGAAAGAAGATAGAGGAACAGGAAGCGGAGAAGCTAAGCTGGCTAAGACAGATCCTTGAGTGGCAGAAGGATATGTCGGATAACAGGGAATTTCTTAATACCCTTAAGAACGATATGGACATCTTTTCCGACAGTGTCTATTGCTTTACTCCTACAGGAGATGTCAAGACCCTTCCTGCCGGCTCAAATCCCATAGACTTTGCCTACAGTGTACATTCTGCGGTGGGTAACAGGATGATAGGGGCAAGGGTCAATGACAGACTTGTTACGATAGATTATGAGATAAATAACGGGGATATAATAGAGATAATAACATCCCAGAATTCCAAGGGTCCTTCAAGAGACTGGCTAAATATAGTAAAGAGCACCCAGGCAAGGAACAAGATAAACCAGTGGTTTCGTAATGAGTTTAAAGAGGAGAACATTACAAAGGGTAAAGAGCTCTTAGCCGATTATTGCAAACAGAAGGCTATAGATCCTTCAAAGATCTTTGTGCCGGAATATATGTCGGCAATAATGAAGAAGTACGGCTTTAAGGAATGGGATGCCGTAAGGGCCGCAGTCGGTCACGGAGGACTCAAGGAAGGCCAGATCATCAATAAGATGATGGAGCTATATGACAATGATCATCCGGTTAATAAGTCGGATGAGGAGATAATCCGTGATATAGAAGAAAAGAAGAACAGATATAACTATAATAAGAAAAAGGCAGGGATAATCGTCAAGGGTCTTGATGATGTCGCCGTCAGATTTTCAAAGTGCTGTTCCCCCATACCCGGAGATGAGATAATAGGCTTTGTGACCAGGGGAAGAGGGGTATCTGTTCACAGAACTGACTGTATAAATATCATAAATATGCCGGTTGAGGACAGGGCAAGGCTTATAGAGGCCGAATGGCAGCAGGATCTTGTGGATAAGGATAAGTTCCTTGCCGAGATCAGTATTTATTCGCAGAACAACCCGGGTGTCCTGGCCGAAATCACAAGAGTTCTGACAGAAAAGAACATCAACATCATTTCGATGAATGTAAGGACGAGCAAGCAGGGCACGGTGACCATACTTATAGCTTTTGAAGTTGCAGGTAAGGAAGAACTGAACAGGCTTGTAGAAAAACTTAATACCATAGATTCTATAATCGACATCGAGAGAACCAACACATAAGGAGGAGAGCAATGGGAGAACTGAAGATAGGAAGAGCCGTTTTGGGATGGATCTCTACAAATTGCTATTTCGTCTTCGATCCTGAGACTATGGAGACTGTTGTGTTCGATCCGGGAGACGATGGAAAAAGGCTTTATGACAGACTTAATGAGAAGGGACTTCATGTTGCCGGTATTGTTCTTACACACGGGCATTATGACCATATTTACGGGGTGGATGAGCTGAAGGAAGCATCAGGAGCTAAGGTATATGCACCGCTTAAGGAAAAGGAGTTTCTTCTTGATCCTGACTTAAACCAGTCATCAGCCCAGGGAAGGGTGGCAACGGTCAAGGCAGATGTTTATCTTGAGGACAATGAAGTGACCGATATAAACGGAATAAGGTTCAGGACCTTATGGACACCCGGGCATACCATAGGAAGCAGCTGCTTTTATTTTGAAGAGGATAAGATCCTGATAGCAGGAGATACCCTGTTTCTGGGATCGGTAGGAAGAACTGACATGCCCACCGGAAGCATGGGAGATCTGATACAGTCGATAAGAAAAAAGATCCTGGTATTACCCGATGATGTAAGGGTATATCCCGGGCATGGAGATGATACAACGGTCGGATACGAAAGAAAGTATAATCCGTTCTGCTGCTAGTTAAAGGAAGAAGATGGGAAAGAAGATCTATATAGATACTGATGATGAGAAATATCAGTATGATATACATTCATTGTTTAAGGCTTTTTATTCAAACGATGAGGTAAGCATCAATGTCGGGGACCAAGATTCCCGTCAGAAAGATCATTTCAGGATAAATACAAAGGATGGCACCGTGATATATGATGAATATAAAGACGGTGCCCTTTTATACAGGCAGACAGAGACAGCAAAAGGGGTCGATACCTCCTCCTACAGAAATATCATTAAACGCCTGATCTATAATAATCTCAGTAAAAAACTGAATAAGGAACTGCCATGGGGAACACTTACGGGAATAAGACCCATTAAGCTTTTTATGAACAGACTGGATGAAGGGCTTGGGGATGAGATCATCATGGAAGAAATAAAGAGATCCTATCTGGTATCTGGTGAAAGGCTTTCTCTCGGACTTGAGATAGCAAAAAGGGAGAGGGATATACTTGATCACTTATCGGGCGCTAAGGGCTACAGCCTTTATATAGGGATCCCCTTCTGCCCAACGACCTGTATGTACTGCTCCTTTACTTCCTTTCCTATATCTGCTTTCAGGGATCTGGCAGATGAATATATAAAGGCCCTAAAGAAGGAGATCGATTATACCCAAAAAGCAAATGCAGAGAATAAGAAGATACTGGATACGGTATATATAGGGGGAGGAACTCCCACTACTCTTGAGCCCTGCCAGCTTGAAGATATAATAGGATATTTACGGGAAAAGCTAGATATGTCATCGGTTAAGGAGTTTACAGTGGAGGCGGGAAGACCGGACAGTATCACTAAGGAAAAGCTTGATGTGCTCAAAAAGACGGGAGTTACAAGGATATCGATAAACCCTCAGACAATGAACGAAAAGACGCTTAAGATAATAGGAAGGGCGCATACGGAAAGGCAGGTACATGAGGCCTTTTATCTTGCAAGGGAAGCGGGTTTTGACAATATCAATACCGATCTTATAATAGGACTTCCCGGTGAGGGAACAGATGAGCTTGAATATACCTTTGATGAGATAAGAGGGCTTAATCCCGAATCTCTGACAGTTCATTCAATGGCTGTAAAAAGAGCGGCAAGGATGCATGAATATCTAAGTGCCCATCCTGAAATAAAGAGTGAAAATACTCCTGAGATGATAGATCTTTCCGAAAGAAGAGCAAGAGAAATGGGACTTTTGCCGTATTATCTTTACAGGCAGAAAAATATGGCCGGGAATTATGAAAACACCGGATATGCCCTGAAGGGACATTACGGACTTTACAATATCCTTATCATGGAGGAGGTGCAGTCCATTGTGGCACTGGGGGCAGGAACGGTCACAAAAAGGGTATATGCGGATGAAAACGGGAATAAAACAGGACTCATAGAACGGTGCGATAACGTAAAGGATGTTAAACTCTATATTGAGAAAATCGACGAGATGATAGAGAGAAAAAGAAGACTTTTTGACTCTGCCGGGTCTTGAGCTTATAGGATGAGAGATGAAAAAGCCGGATTTCAGAGAACTTAAAAATAATATAAAGATAATAGAGAGTGTGAACCTGGGCTTTGAGAGCATGTTTGCCGACAGGGATAACCAAAAGGAAGCCATAAGCTCCCTCTGTGCACTTATCGCGCATGACTACGCGATAGATGAGCTCTCCTCAATATCTGTTACGGAGCTTAAAAACTCCAAAGCAGGGATACGGGTCAGTGCCCTTCTTGCGGCCGGTTACAATACCCTTGGAGATATTGCAAGGGTATCGGATCATGAGCTGTTAAGGACGGAGGGGATAGGAGAAAAGCAGACAGAGTCGATAAGACAGATCATAACGGAGTTTGCAAACAGCCTCTCATCGCATTATATGGTAGGGTTAGAAGCACCGGGATCCGGTAAAGAAACACCTAAAAATAACGAACTCCTGACCCAGCTTTGGCGTTATATGAAGTGTGAGAAGATAAGGTCAGAGGCAGAAGAGCCATTTAAAAACCTGAGAGCGTATGTTGAGCTTATGCGTAGGGATGCTATGGCAAAAAGCAGCTTCCGCTGGCTCTTTTCGGGGAATGAGACAAAACAGCATACCCTTTTTATGATAAAGGATATAGAAGGGTACTGTGCATCTCCATTTTTTAAACGCCTTCTAAACCTGCTCTCAGACTATAATTCTGCTTTAAAAACAGAACAGTCGGAAGCACTTGATGCATACTCAAAAAACAGTGCCGATTTCTATGCCCTTCTTGAAAATCTTGAGAGCAGGATGGGACATAAGCCCTTCTTATATGACAGCATCCCCGTAAATCTGGCGGATGCCATAGAGGATACAGAGCTCTGCCTTGAAGACTTTAAGGGTAATCTGAGAGCCTATCAGGCTTTTGGCGCAAAATATATCCTGAATCAGAAAAAAGTCCTATTGGGAGATGAGATGGGACTTGGAAAGACTATCCAGGCGATCGCCGTAATGATTCATATAAATGCAACGGAATATGAGAAAAGTCATTTTCTGATAGTCTGCCCTGCAAGTGTCATTATCAACTGGGAAAGAGAGATAAGAAAATTCAGTGAGCTTAACAGATATATCCTTCACGGACAGTCAACAGAAGGAGATCTTCTGAGATGGAAGGAAAACGGCGGAGCCGCCATAACAAATTACGAATCGTTAAATAAGATAATAGACGGGATCGATAACAGGATGAAGCTGTCATTACTTATAATAGACGAAGCCCATTATATAAAGAACCCGGGCGCACTTCGAACACAGTATATAAGAAAGTTATATGATGAATCCGAAAGTATCCTTCTCATGACCGGGACTCCGCTTGAAAACAGGGTGGATGAAATGTGCAATCTCATAGAATTCATACGCCCCGACATGACTCAGGAGATCAGGAAAATTGCGCATTTAAGAAACCTTCCGGAGTTTAAGGAAAAGCTTTCATCCCTTTATTTAAGAAGAACAAGAAAACAGGTCCTTACTGAGCTTCCGCCGATAGATGAGAAGCAGGAATGGTGTGATATGACTTTGGAAGACAGGGAATCCTATGTAAGTGCGGTCGCTTCAGGGAGCTTCAGTGATATGAGGAGGGTCTCATATATCCAGGATGATACAGGTACTTCCTCCAAAGCCGCAAGGCTTCTTGAAATCTGTCAGGAGGCAGTTTGTGAAGGCAGAAAGGTGGTTGTTTTTTCCTTCTTCAGGGATACCATAGAAAAGATAAGCTGTCTTTTGGGTGACAGATGTGCCGGTGTGATAACCGGTGACACGAGGATAGAGGACAGACAGCTTATTATAGACAGATTTGGCGGAAATGACAGCGGTGATGTACTGATATGCCAGGTACAGGCCGGCGGAGTCGGACTTAATATACAGGCAGCCAGTATAGTGATCTTTTGCGAACCCCAGATCAAACCCTCTCTAACCTGGCAGGCTCTCTCGAGAGTATACCGGATGGGACAGATCAGAAATGTTTTGGTATATCATCTCCTGTGTCAGGATACGCTTGATGAGTATATGATAGGAATTCTTGAGGAGAAGAAGCTTGAATTTAATGATTTTGCAGACGGATCCGCCATAGCGGAGGCCTATGACAGTCTTATCGACAAGGATTTTGTAAGAAGTGTGATAGAACAGGAAAAAAAGAAATATCTTCCGATGGTAGTGGAAGATTGATATTATGGTTTGTCTGTGTTATATTTTATAAAAATAATAAGGAAGACATACGGTGCAGAATACGATAGTTGAATGTTAAAAGGGAAGCGGGTCTAAATCCCGCACGATCTCGTCACTGTATCGGAGGAGTATATGACAGGATGCCGGATTGAATACGGTTAAGGGTATTTTATCTAAACCAAAATACCGGCATGGTCACTGGCTAAAAGGCCGGGAAGGCAGTCATATATGAGGATGCCCAAGTCAGGAAACCTGCCGTGTGTCTGGTACAGGGGAAACCCGGATCACGAGGCATTGGTCGTACCGTATCAGGTATCTTTGGGATACTTTTTTTGGTATGTAAATGTCCGCTGCCTTTTGGCATCGGATTTTTTTGACTCAGCCGAAGTTTGGAAAAAGACAGGATCCTGAGTGCTTTAGAGGGATCAAAGACGGGAAGATTCTGTACGGGAAAGGAGTATTAAAATGAAAAAAAGATTTATCCTGATGATGCTTTCATTGTCTATGCTCGTCTTTGCAGGCTGTGCATATCCGGCAGGCATACAGGATCCCACAGGGACAGCAGCGGGAGAAAGCGCAAAAGAGGATCAGGAGGAAGAGACTGATACTATGAAGGAGGAAGCAGAGGAGGAAGAAAATTACGATACGGGAGATGCAACAAAGGATGATCCCCGTAACGGCGATGATATAGGTGATAAGGAAATACTTGTTGTGAGCTTTGGTACAAGCTATAACGACAGCAGAAGGCTTACGATAGGTGCCATAGAAGGAGCTGTAGAGGAGGCTTTTCCCGATTACAGTGTAAGAAGAGCGTTTACGAGCCAGATAATAATAGATCATATAAACAAAAGGGACGGTATCCTTATCGATAATGTAGAGGCAGCATTAAAAAGGGCTTCCGATAATAATGTAAAGGAGCTTGTTGTCGTACCGACCCATTTAATGGACGGTTTTGAGTATAACGATCTTGTTAAAGAGGTAGGAAATTATTCCGATGCCTTTGAAAAGGTATCTGTATCAAAACCGCTTCTTTCTTCGGATGAAGATCTTGACAGGGTGGCAGATATAATAGCAGAAGCCGTTTCCGGATATGATGACGGAGAGACTGCCATTTGCTTTATGGGTCACGGAACCGAAGCCGGATCAAATAAGGTATATGCAAGGATGCAGGAGGTCATCGATGAAAAGGGTCTTGAAAACATCTATATAGGTACGGTTGAAGCCAGTCCGAGTGTTGAGGATGTACTTTCGGAGATAGCTGACAAAGGATATAAAAAAGCAGTACTCAGGCCTCTGATGGTCGTTGCGGGAGATCATGCAAATAATGATATGGCAGGAGATGATGAGGATTCCTGGAAAACACTTTTTTCAGATGCCGGGTATGAGGTTACGACGGTAGTGGAAGGCCTTGGGCAGCTTGAAGGAATAAGAGATATATATGTAGAGCATGTTAAGGCCGCAGTTTCAGGTAATGTTGCCACAGAGGAGGATATGGCTGAGGTAAAGGATGTTTCCTTTGAGGGGATGGAGCCTGTAGCGATAAAGGACATTAATGACGGGGAATACGATATCATAGTTGACTCTTCATCATCCATGTTTCGCATAGTAAGTGCAAAGCTTCTTGTAAAAGAAGGAGAAGCAAGAGCTGTCATGAATATGGGCGGCACCGGATATAAGTATGTCTTCATGGGAACGGGTGAGGAGGCCTCAAAGGCTGATGGATCAGAATATATAGAGCCTGTGGAAAATGAGGATGGAAGCAATTCCTTTGAGATAAGGGTAGAGGCTCTTGATGCAGAGATTCCGCTGGCTGCCTTCAG
Organism: Lachnospiraceae bacterium; assembly: GCA_024687745.1. Lineage (GTDB taxonomy): Bacteria > Bacillota > Clostridia > Lachnospirales > Lachnospiraceae > UBA2868. The sequence continues at coordinate 4,698 of JAILEM010000129.1, read as the reverse complement.
TAAGAATAAGGAAATGTGGTATGACAGAACTCTTGTATTCAGGGCGGATTCCCTTGATAAGGCAGCATTCAAAGAGGATGCTTCAAAGAAGGTCTCTGATCTTTCTCTTGAAGACGGAAGCTATGAGGCAGAGGTTAGCTTAAAGGGAGGCTCGGGAAAGGCGTCAGTCACATCACCTGCCGGCATTGTCATAGAAGACGGAAAATGTATGGCCGAAATAGAATGGAGCAGCCCGAACTATGATTATATGGTAGTAGATAACGAAAAAATCCTTAATGAGAGTACCGGGGGGAATTCAAGGTTTACCATACCCGTTGCATATTTTGATGAAGAGATAAAAGTCATTGCCGACACAACAGCCATGAGCAAGCCTCATGAGATAGAATATACACTTTGCTTTGATTCTTCCTCGATAAAGGAATCGGGAGAGGATAAGGCAGATAGTGAAGATGTAAAAAAAAAGAATATGAAGTAAGTCATGCCAAAGGGTTTATGATAAATGAAACCGCAAACGGTAATATACTGATAGATATCCATGACAGCGGGAAGTGCCTCATAGTCAAGAAGGGTAATAAGGATGATAAGGGGACAGGCGCGGATATCATTATAGAGGAGGAGCCTGAAAACATATATCTGGCTTCTTCTTCTGTAATGGATCATTTCAGGGAGCTTGATGTACTTTCGCTTGTTGGGATGACGAGCACAAAGGCCGATGACTGGAGTATCCCTGAGGCAGGGGAGCTTGTGGATATGGGAAAGATAACATATGTAGGGAAGTACAGCCTTCCCGATTATGAACTGCTGCTTAATAAAGGCTGTTCCCTTGCAATAGAAAATACAATGATATATCATAACCCTGAGGTTAAGGAGACTCTTGAGAGCTTCGGGATTCCGGTGATAGTTGAAAGATCAAGCTATGAGTCGGATCCTCTCGGAAGACTTGAATGGATAAAGGTTTACGGCGCCATAACAGGAAAATATGAAGAAGCCTGTGATTATTTTGAAAGATGCGTAAATGAGATCGAAAAGATCGCTTCCGATGCAGGGGAAATTAAGAAGACAGCTTTTTTTTCGATAGGACAGAACGGTATAGTCAGCATAAGGACAAAAGATGACTATATGACGGAAATGATAAGGATAGCAGGCGGAAGTTATCCATTTGAAAGCCTTTCAAAAGAAGCGGGAACAAATAAGACTCTTGTGACAATACAGATGGAGAGCTTTTATGAGCAGTGCAGGGATGCTGATATCTTAATCTATAACAGCACCATACAGGGAGATATAAGGGACCTTAAGGATCTTTATGAAAAATCAGAGATACTTGCAGGGATAAAGGCATGCAAAGAGGGAAATGTTTTCTGCATGGAAAAGGATATGTTTCAGCAGCCAACCGATATAAAAGGGGTTATACTCGATCTTGCTAAGATCATAAGGGATCCCGCCGCAAAGGATGATGAGCTTAAATACCTGCACAGACTGGAATGATCATATGAACGATTCAGGGATAAGAAAAAGAAGAATAATAATAGCGGGATTTTTGATCCTTTTGGTTCTTATTGTAATCTTAGCGATCCTGAATCTTATAAGCGGAAGCAGCTCTGTATCCGTTAAGGAGGTAATAAACCTTATAAGCGGAAGCACTTCTGATAATCTCTCTGCCGATATAGTTTTAAAACTGAGGCTTCCAAGGATATTGAGCGCCCTTTTGTTAGGGGGTATCCTTTCAGTATCAGGTTATCTTTTACAGACATATTTTTCAAATCCCATAGCAGGTCCCTTTGTGCTTGGTATTTCCTCAGGAGCCAAGCTCACTGTTGCCCTGGCGCTTATACTCCTGCTTGAGAGGGGGATTCATATCTCTTCATGGGGAATGATCGGTTCGGCTTTTGCAGGATCTGTCCTTACCATGTTCATGATATTGTTAACAGCATCCAAAACAAGAAGATCCTCCATACTCATTATCTGCGGAGTTATGATAGGTTATCTGTGTTCGGCGATAACCGAGATAATAATAAATTTTGCCGATGATTCAAACATAGTAAACCTTCATAACTGGTCCATGGGAAGCTTTTCAGGGATAAGTATGGATAATGTAAGGATCATTTTCATAAGCACTGTTATTCTTATTGCTTCTGTCATTTCGATATCAAAGCCCGTCAGTGCGCTTATACTGGGAGAGGAATATGCAAAGGGGCTTGGGGTAAATGTCCGCGCTCTGAAGATAGCCATAATTCTCTCTGCCTGCCTGATGGCTGCCATAGTAGCTGCCTTTGCGGGCCCTATTTCCTTTGTGGGGATCGCTGTTCCGCAGCTTATGAGGCAGCTTTTCAGGACTGAAAAGGCTGGTACGATGATACCGGCCTGTTTTCTTGGAGGTTCGGTTTTCTGCCTGTTTTCCGACCTTATCGCAAGAACGGTATTTGCGCCAAACGAATTGAGCATAAGCAGTATAACCTCCATACTCGGAGCCCCGGTTGTCATAATGATGTTAATAGGAAGACAGAACAGGAGAAAGCTGTTATGAGTGATAAAAGATCAGAGGAGATCCTGTCTGTCAGGAATCTGGACACGGGATATATGAAGAGAAAGGATCGGATATGTATAGTAAGAGATATAAATATGTCTTCCAAAAAGGGAGAGATAACCTCAATACTCGGACCAAACGGATCGGGTAAGACAACCTTTATATATACTGTAGCGGGACTTTTAAAGAGACTTGGCGGAAGTATAGAGCTTAACGGTAAGGATACAGATTCTCTGACAGGCAATGAGATCGCAAAAAATATGGCCATTCTTCTTACGGGAAGACCTGATACGGAATGGATGACAGTAAGAGATATGGTGGAATCCGGCAGATATCCCTATACCGGAAGACTCGGTATCTTAAAAGGCAGCGATGAGGAGATAGTAAACGAGATAATAAATGAATTTGAGTTAACGGAAATGGAGGATAAGTATTTTTATAAACTGAGTGACGGACAAAAACAGAGGGTAATGATCGCAAGAGCCCTATGCCAGCAGCCTAAGCTTCTTATCCTCGATGAACCGACCGGTTTTCTTGATATCAGATATAAGTACGAAATATCGGAACTTATACTGAAGCTTGCTGCTGAAAAGAACATAGCGGTAATTCTCTCCGTACACGAGCTGGAAATTGCTAAAAGAATATCGGATAAGGTAATATGCTTTAAGAACGGAGCTGTCGAATATTACGGAGAAGCTGATAAGGCCTTTGAGAAGGAGCATATAGGGAAGCTCTTTGACTTAAGCGGCTATGACGGAATCAAAAAGTAAACAGTCTTGACGATTTCCTGAAAAAACATTATCATTTTTTTGTCCGGATGAAAGATGGTATATGCGTTTAACACCGGAAAAATACAATTAACATTTATCATGTAGTGGGAGAGAAAAATGGAAAAACTGTTTAAACTTAAGGAAAACGGAACCAATGTACGTACGGAGATAATGGCCGGCGTGACAACCTTTATGACGATGGCATATATACTTGCCGTCAATCCCGGTATCCTGTCGGAAACAGGAATGGAATTCGGTAAGGTCTTTGCGGCAACCGCGATCGCATCCGCCATTGCTTCCGTAATGATGGGATTATACGCAAATCTTCCGTTTGCATTATCAGCAGGTATGGGGCTAAATGCCATGTTTGCCTATACGGTCTGCCTTGGGATGGGTTATTCCTGGAAATGGGCTCTTTCAGCCATTCTTGTAGAGGGAATAATATTTCTGATATTAACGTTTACCAACGCCAGGGAGGCGATCGTAACAAGTATTCCTGCCAATCTTAAGAAGGCGATAGGTGTTGGTGTGGGATTTCTTATTACCTTTATAGGTCTCAAAAACGGCGGACTGATAGTGGATGACGGCGCAAATCTTACAGGTCTCAATCCCGAATGGTATAAGGGCGCACCACTGATAGCGGTTATAGGTATCATTATCACAACCATCCTGCTTGTAAGGAAGGTAAAGGGAGCCCTGCTCATAGGTATGGTTATATCAACCCTTATCGGTATACCGCTCGGGGTCACGACCTATGTCGGGGGAAGTTACCTTCCTTCCGCTCCGTATTTTGCTGAGTTTGCTTTCGGGGAAATAACAGCGAGTCCGGATGCATTGTTCGATTTTGTGATAGTAGTCTTTACCTTCCTGTATTTTGATATGTTTGATACTGTTGGTACCCTTATTGCCTGTGCGGGAAAGTCGGGAATGATCAAAGAGGACGGAAGTATTCCGAATGCAAAAAAAGCGCTTATGACTGATGCTGTAGGAACAACAGCGGGAGCCTTTCTCGGGACCTCGACCGTAACTACCTTTATAGAAAGCTCGGCAGGTGTGGCAGAGGGAGGAAGAACAGGTCTTACGGCAGTTGTTGTAGGATTCTTATTCCTTGTTTCTCTTTTCTTAGAGCCTGTTTTCGGATCGATACCCGGAGCTGCAACCGCACCCACACTCATAATCGTCGGATTTTTGATGATGAGTGAGGTAAAGAATATAGACTTCTCTGATTATACAGAGGGAATACCTGCATTTATGACAATGATCTTTATGGTATTCACATCCAGTGCTTCCGACGGAATAATGTTTGGATTGTTCTCTTATGTATTGTTAAAGTCATTTACCGGAAAGGTAAAGGAGATAAATCCCGTCCTGTGGATCATCACGGCTCTGTTTGTTATTAAGGTG
>JAILEM010000207.1 GCA_024687745.1 Lachnospiraceae bacterium | reverse complement strand
AAAACTGAAATACCGCTGCTCCGTAAGGAGGAAGCTTATAGCCTATGGAATAGGGCTGTCCGTCCCATGGCATCTTTTCTGCCATAAAAGTAGTCACTTCCCTTGGTTCTCCCGATCCACCGTATTTTTTCTCATCACTGTCAAGGATCAGCTTATATCTCTTCTTTTCGGGAACTCCTACCCTGTAATCATCTCTTGCTATGGGCGTGAAGTTCATCACAAATAAAAGGCTGTTCTTCTTATTTTCCGATCTTCTTACAAAGCTGTAAATACTCTTATATGTGTCATCCGCATTTATCCACATAAAGCCTTTTTCGGAATAATCACATTCATACATGCAGGGGTATTTATTGTAGATGGCGAGCAGATCCCTCACATAGCTCTGCATTCCCGAATGAAGACCATCCTCCAAAAGTGCCCAGTCAAGCTCTTTTGCCTCATTCCACTCTGAATCCTGGGCAAATTCCTGTCCCATGAATAAAAGCTTTTTTCCGGCATGTCCCATCATATAGGTATATCCGACCCTTAAGTTTGCAAACTTATCAACATAATATCCGGGCATCTTATTAAGCATTGAACATTTTAAATGCACTACCTCATCATGTGATAATACAAGGATGTACCTTTCCGCATAATTGTAGCTCATAGCAAAGGTCATCTTATAATGGTTGTCTTTCCGAAAGATTGGATCGAGCTTCATATAATCACAGAAATCATGCATCCATCCCATATTCCATTTAAAGGTAAATCCAAGTCCGTCATTTTCAGGAATATCCGTAACCTTTGGCCATGCGGTGGATTCCTCTGCTATCATCATCGCTCCGGGGAAGACTCCCTTTATATAGGAATTAAGATGTTTGAAGAATTCTATCGCTTCAAGGTTCTTGTTATCTCCATATTCATTTGGAACCCACTGTCCATCCTGCTTACCGTAATCAAGATAGAGCATGGATGCAACGGCATCTACCCTCAGTCCGTCCACATGGAATTCCCTTAACCAGAAGATCGCATTGGCTATAAGAAAGTTCTTTACCTCTGCCTTACCATAGTCAAATATCTTGGTACCCCAGTCGGGATGTTCACCCTTCCTTGGATCGGCATACTCATAAAGACATGATCCGTCAAACTCTGCAAGGCCGTGCGCATCTTTAGGAAAATGTGCGGGTACCCAGTCAAGGATCACACCTATATGGTTTTTGTGAAGCTTATTTACAAGATACATAAAATCTTCACACGTTCCGTATCTCGATGTAGGCGCATAATATCCTGTTACCTGATATCCCCATGAACCGTCAAAGGGATGTTCGGCGATCCCTATAAGCTCTATATGGGTATAATGCATATCGAGAAGATAGTCCGTGATCCTGTCCGCAAATTCCCTGTAATTATAGAACCCGTCGTCATCCCTTCCAGGATGTCTCATCCAGGATCCTATATGGCACTCATATATGGCAATTGGCTCTTTGGTGATGTCTGTCTCCCTGCGCCTTTTCATCCATACACTATCTGTCCAGTTGAGATTACTTATATCAGTGGTCACAGATGCGGTTCCCGGTCTTAACTCAGACCTGTTTGCAAAAGGATCCGCCTTATAATGCTTATTACCCTCTTTATCCTCTATAAGATATTTATAGAGTACTCCTTCTCTCATGCCTTCAACAAAACAGTCATAAATACCGTTTGGCTCATGTCTTTCCATCTCATTGGCTTCCTCATTCCAGGAGTTAAAATCTCCGATGAGATGTACCTTTAGAGCATTTGGAGCCCATACAGCAAAGTAGTATCCGTCTTTTCCGTCCTTCTTTGCAGGATGTGCCCCGAGTTTCTTATAAATATCATAATGTGTCCCGGTCCCGAAAAGATATTGATCCATTTCAGTGATAAAGGGATCATTATCAACATTCTTTACAACCTTTGATACAGTATCCTTTTTAACAGTCTTATATATTTTTGTCTTTTTATTACCTTTTCCGGCTGGTTTGTTCTTAATGGTTTTCTCATTAACCTTAACTGTCTTTTTTCCAGGCATAATAAAATAACCCCCAATTACTGTTGTTTACTAAAATTAAAATCCTTTTCCCTAAGGATTATGAAATCATTGTCATCATATCTTCTTGAAAACAGAACATCAAGAAAATGTGCAAAGGTTTTCTTATCTACATGGACTATGGCTTCATCCACAATTTCCATGACTTCAAATATTGAAACCTTATGATCAAGCTTCTGCATGTCACTTATCTGTGTATATAAAGCAAGCGTACCCATCTCATCTATGCTGTATTCCTTCTCACGTGCATATCCTCTGGCATAGGCAACAAGATCATCATTCGTGAAATCAGCTATATCCACCCTTGCATCAAATACTACCTCAAGTAAGGGACTGTTGGAATCAAGAAGGGGCTGCATGGTCTCTTTTATTCCCTCAAGTACCACAAGAACCGTATCCTGGCTCATTACCAGGGTTTCCCCTATGACATTCATCGTATCTGCCGTAAGACCACCGGCATTTTCAACTATCAATGCCCCGTTACTGAGTTTTCTGAGTGTAGAAGCAATATTCTTCTTATTGAGAGCTTCACCGGATATCTTAGCAACCTTACCCAAAAATGACGAATCCATGGCCTGCATGGCTTTCACCATATCTATGGCGATATTGCGTCTTCCCGTTCCTTCATCACCCATTACAACGACATTACCCTTGGCTGCGACCATACTCATATCATCTATGGCATCTACCAGCTGGGCCTTTAAGGGTTCTATCCCGTCATATCTTCCAAAGAGCTTCGCTTCCTCTTCATCAAAATCACGTTTGCTCTTTACAGTCTCCTCCATCACCATATAACTGGGATGCTTTTCACGTCCGCCGCCATTTCGTCTGTATCTGCCTTCCATAGGGGTGTCCGTATAGTAAGCCTGTTCTGCCATTGCATCATACTCAGCGGCTATCATATCAAGCGGCATATTGCTGGTACTTATTATATCGTCAACCTCATCGGGCTGTTCTATCACTTCCAGTTCTTCGACTGCACCGTAATCATCCAGATCATATTTAAATTCTGCCCTTATCTCAGAAGTATTGTCCTTAACAACAGAACTGCCCGGATCATAATCCCTTTCATAATCTCCGTGCTCATATATGTTTACATCTTCTTCTGTATCCTCTTCACCTTCCTCTGCATCTGCAGGGCCTTCTTCATCCGAAACGCTCTCTTCATCCTGAAGATCCTCTTCATCTGTTTCTTCAGCTGAAGCGTAAAGGTCATCCTCTGTTCCCGTATCATCTTCGTTATAAAGATCATCCTCTGCAGGCTCTTCATCTGAACCGGAATACTCTGCAGACTCCTCGTCTATACCTGAATATTCTTCATCCTCCGCAGACTCTTCATCTGAACCTGAATACTCTTCATCCTCTGACAGTTCTTCGTCAGATTCTGTATATGCATCCCCGTCTTCTTCAGGATTCTCTTCTTTATCCTCTAAAAGAGCCTTTTCAACCTCTTTTTCGAGTCTGTCCGTTTCATCAAGATCATTTTCAGTTTCATCCATAAATGTCTCAGGAACATTAACCACACTTAAGACAGGTTTGCTTTCTTCTAAGGACTTAATATTACCTGATGAAAGAATGGGAAGAACATCCTTTAACTGGGCTAAAAGATCATCTGTCTGGCTGTAATCCTTATTCTCCCTTTTTCTCTTTTTTCTGGCTTTTCTCTCCTCAATACTCTTCAGGAAATCCTCAATACTGATCTGTCCGGTGATCTGTTTTTCGACCATATCACCGTCTATCGTTGAGCTTATGGTTATCTGTCCGTCATATTCTTCGCCTAAAAGCTCATCATATTTATTTATATTTTTATTTCTGTTTCTTACTTCCCTTGAATGCTGGGCAAGATTATTTTCCGTATAGCTTCCGGTATAGTTTTCTTCATAACCGGTAGTTGAAGAATTATCAGGATTTACATCTTCCGAAACAGTTGCATTTTCATGATAACTGTCCGATGATCCATCATCATTATCTTCTTCCTCATCGTTTACCTCTGATACTTCCTCATCCTCTTCCTCCGGAGAATCATCTGTTTCTTCAGACTCTTTATTATCCTCATAAGACAGATCAATATTCTCTTCTGTTACTTTTTCTTCAGACTCATTACCGGACAGAGTTCTTCCCTCTTCCTCTTCAGTATCTTCATTTTCATCTGTTTTATCTGAGGCTTCCATATTAAGTTTATCTTTTAATTTTTCCGGATCAAAAGCATCCTCAAGAACAAATTCCCTGGTACGGGCAATATTTTCATCAGGGATCTCACTGACCGTTATACCCTTATCCCCTTCATCTATCCTGATCTCCGGTTCTATCTCCGGTGAGAGATTAGCTTCTATTGACTCTTCATTAACTTCTTTCTCTTCTGCGGAACTATTTGATAAATATTCCTCAACACTCTTTTGAAGCTCAGTTTGAAGATTAAGGGTACTGTAAATATCCGGGGATTTATTTTCATCTGCCCCGACTTTCTTTATCTTTATATTATTATCAGTTTCTGTGGATTTCTTTTCTGAATTATTATCTGCTCCTGCGTCCTTTTTATCTGAGGGTTCATCCGAATATGATTTCGGGATCTTTATAGACGGATATGATCTCCTGAGCTTTTCCTCCTGACTGGGATTGAGCTTTGTATGCTGCATCTTTAACTGAAGAGCCATCGCTACATATTTGTTCAGAGGGTCATCATTTCCAAACCAGAGGAACAGTTCATCACATTCCTCTATACAGTTTGTTTCCTGGCCGGTAAGATGATAAAGATATGCCAGCTTGTATCCCCATTTTTCTTCATAGTACTTACTCTTATACTCTTTAAGGACTTCTATCCTTTCCTCAAGGGAAACATCCTGGGCTTCATATATCTTGTATAAAAGGATGTAACTCCTGATATCCGAAGCATTGATCCTCTTATATTCCTTATAGAATTCTATCGCCTGAACGATATTCTTTAGCTTGATCTCAATCTCGCAGAGACCATATACAACCGTTCTGTTTTTAGGGTAACGTTCATAAGCGAGAAGATATATATCTCTGCTCTCCTCATAACGCTTGTTATACTTATATATTTCACCTACGGTGCATAGCATTGAAACACTTTTAACCCTGCGCCAGTCAACTGTATCTGCTATATCCATTGCTTCTGCAAATCTTTTGTTAGCTATCAGCAGCTTTATCTGATCAGCGCAGACCTGGTATTCATACTTGTCCAATGACTTTCTCCCAACTTATGAGCATTTTTCATACTCACACTCATAAACAAAAAAAATCTAATATAGTTTAGCATACAAGGAATACAATGTCAAAATAAGAGATATTCCGTATTTCACAGAAAAATCTATTTTTTATGGGCTAAGATATAGCCTATGGTACCCGGTGCATAATCCTTCTTTGGACTTACCCTGTTTTCCGGTTTCTTTTTATTACCCTTATCAGAAACCTTTCTCCCGGGTTCTGTATCTGTCATTGTAAGAGAGATACGCCCCTTTTTCTCATCGACATCAAGGACGGTTACCTCTACTATATCTCCCACAGACACAACCTCTAAGGGATGCTTTATGTATCTGTCTGACATACGTGATATGTGAACAAGACCGTCTTCATGTACTCCTATGTCTATAAATGCCCCAAAGTCAATGACATTTCTTACTGTTCCCTTAAGCTTCATTCCGGGTTTCAGATCCTTTAACTCTAAGACATCAGAGCGAAGTATTGGCTTTGGAAGATCCTCTCTTGGGTCTCTGCCGGGTTTTTCAAGCTCCTTTAATATATCTACAAGAGTTATCTCTCCGCATCCCACCTCATCGGCAAGCTGCTTCTTATCGCGGATTCCCTTCATGAACGCCCTGATCTTCTCTTCTTCCTTTATCTCACAATCCATTTTCTTAAGCAATGTCTTTGCCGCTTCATATGACTCCGGATGTACTCCCGTTGCATCAAGAGGTTCACTTCCGTCATTTATCCTGCAGAAACCTGCACACTGTTCAAATGCCTTGGCTCCGAGTTTACTTACCTTCAACAACTCCTGTCTGGTTTTGAACCTTCCGTTTGTCTCCCTGTAGGAAACTATATTTTTGGCCACTGCCTGTGAGATACCCGATATATATGATAAAAGTGCCGCAGATGCTGTGTTCAGATCAACTCCCACCCTGTTAACCGCATCTTCAACTACTCCCGAAAGAGCTTCGGAAAGCTTTTTCTGATTCATGTCATGCTGATACTGACCTACACCTATGGACCTTGGCTCTATCTTTACAAGCTCTGCCAGGGGATCCTGAACCCTTCTTGCGATCGATGCTGCACTTCTCTGTCCTACATCAAATTCGGGAAACTCCTCTGTAGCAAGCTTGCTGGCAGAATATACACTGGCTCCGGCTTCATTTGTTATGATATAGCTTACCTTAAGGTCAGGTATTTCCTTTAAAAGTGAAGATACCACCTGTTCGGATTCTCTTGATGCGGTTCCGTTTCCGATGGAGATAAGGGTTATGTTATATTTTTTTATAAGGTCCTTAAGGATCTTCTTGGATTCCTCTATTTTATTATGGGGAGCTGTGGGATATATAACCTTAGTATCCAATACCTTTCCGGTGGGATCGATAACGGCAAGCTTACATCCAGTTCTGAATGCAGGATCCCAGCCAAGAACCGTCTGTCCTGCAATGGGAGGCTGCATAAGAAGCTGGGTAAGGTTTTTACAGAATACATCGATCGCACCGCTCTCTGCTTTTTCTGTAAGCTCGTTTCGGATCTCTCTTTCTATAGAGGGCTGTATAAGCCTTGAATAGGAATCTGCCACAGCATTTTTGATTATGGGAGAAGTATACGGATTATCATTTATCAGTATCTGCTTCTCTAAATATCCTGTGATACGGTCTTTGGGAGGATCTATCGTAACAGTTAAGAATTTTTCAGCCTCTCCCCTGTTAAGTGCCAGTACCCTGTGTCCTGCTGCCTTCTCAACAGGTTCTTCAAATTCATAATAGTTCTGATATACGGATTCAGCCTCCGGATCCTTTGCCTTTGATATGATCTTACCCTCGGTATTGGTAAGATCCCTTATGAAGGCTCTGTAATCTGCATTATCAGATATTCTCTCTGCGATTATATCGGAAGCTCCGGAAATTGCAGCGGCAACATCGGCTACTTCCTTTTCTTCGGCCTTTATCTTATCCTCCTTACTCTCAGAGGCAGGCTCTATCTTTCCGGTAACATATTTTTCGGCTTCCTTTTCAACAGGCTCTGTCGCATCCTGCTTAAGTATATATTCCGCAAGAGGTTCCAATCCTCTCTTTTTTGCGGCCTCTGCCCTTGTCTTCTTTTTCTGTTTGTACGGACGGTAAAGATCTTCCACTGTTACTAACTTTTCCGCGGCAAGGATCGAATTCTTAAGCTCTTCGGTAAGCTTGCCCTGTTCATCTATTAAAGAAATGATCTCTTCCTTCCTGGCCTGAAGGTTCCTCAGATACGTAAGCCTTTCCGAGAGGTTTCTTAATTTCTCATCATCCAGGCTTCCTGTTGCTTCCTTTCTGTAACGGGCTATGAAGGGTATGGTATTACCCTCATCGATAAGCTTTATCGCAGCTTCCGTCTGCCAGTTTTCACATTTTATCTCCTCAGAGATCATAGAAATAATGTTCATGTTTACTGTTCCTTTCTTAGTCCTTTGGCTTTAAATCTTATTTATATCTTACTATGGATATGGTGGACATATCTCCAAGCTTTGGAACTACAAAGCTTACCGTTCCGCCATCCCCCACAAAGCAGGGTATATATTTTGCCATACTGTCAGCAGTCTCACAGAACCATATGGCATAAACATCCTCTCCTCTTTTAACCGGAAGATCGGTCCAGTTGATACTGCGGCGGGAATTTTTCCATTCTTCCTTTGCATTCCAGAGAGGATATACATTTTTAACATCCAGAATCTCATATTTTAAATTCTCCGAATCCGCACGGTCAGACGCTAACAGCTCGTGATTTACATAGCTTCTTTTGTCTGTATCCAAAGCCTTCAGATCTATCTTTGTACTGCCCGAAAAAGAAGTTATGGTATATTCAGGTAAATCAGAAGGTATATTTGTATCCGCCTTTATTGTGAAGGGAAATAGAGAATAAAGAATTATTATCAATAAGATGATCTTTTCAGTCATGTTTTTAATATGGTGGATCCTGTACGGCATATGAGTTTTCCCCGTAAATAAGCTCCTGAAATTACAAAACTATTTTACTCCATAAGAACTTTTTTTACCATATCTTTTTATATATGAAAAAAACACCGACCCCACAGCTGAACTGCAAAATCGATGCTTTAGTGCGCGATCAGGGGCTCGAACCCTGGACACCCTGATTAAGAGTCAGGTGCTCTACCAACTGAGCTAATCGCGCTTAAAAACTATTTCTTACGCGCAAATGTTATTATATTAAAATGTCGTTATAATTGCAAGAGTTTTTTTTAATTAATGTATAATATACTTAAGCAGTTATGTTAAAATATACTGACCGGGGCTTATCAGGACTCTCTGTCAGTCTTGTTCTCCGGATCCATAAATATCGGACAGGGCGGTAATATATGATATTTGAAACACATTCACATTATGATGATGAGGCCTTTATCGGTGACAGGGATGAGATCCTCAGAAAATGTCATGCTTCAGGCATTGAAATAATAGTAAATATAGGAGTAAATAAGGAAACAGCCGTCAATACGATCAGGCTTACAGAGGATTACCCCTTTGTATACGGTGTGATCGGTGTACACCCGTCAGACAGTACGGAGTTTAACGAAGAGGAATATGAGTGGATTAAGGATAACTGTATCAATACTCCTAAGATCCTTGGTATCGGAGAGATCGGTCTTGATTATCACTGGGATGATGTTGGAAGGGATATACAGATGCACGCCTTCAGAGAACAGTTGAGGCTTGCAGAGGAGATCTCCATGCCGGTAGTCATACATTCAAGGGACGCCGCAAAGGATACCATGGATACCCTTAAACAATATGATAAGGTCCCGTCAGGCGTGATCCATTGCTATTCCTATCACCTTAAGGATGCACTTGACTATATAGAAATGGGATATTATATAGGAATAGGCGGTGTCGTGACCTATAAGAACGCAAGTAAGATAAAAGAGGTCGTTGAGAATATTCCGATAGAGCGTATCGTTCTTGAGACAGACTGCCCGTATCTGACACCCCACCCCTTCAGGGGAAAACGTAACTGTTCCCTGTATTTACCTTATGTTGTGGAAAAAATAGCCGAACTGAAAGGACTTACGGCAGAAGAAGTGGAAGAGATAACATACAGAAACGCCGTTAAAATGTTCAGAATGGAAGCCTGAGGAAAAAGGATATAAGAATCATGAGTTCACTGGGAAATCCCAATAATACAAGAGATATATTAAAAAAATATGATTTCTCCATACTTAAAAAGTACGGACAGAATTTTCTAATAGACGAAGGAGTTCTTGAAAAGATCACAGACGGATCCGGTGTCTGTAAGGACGACCACGTGATAGAGATAGGTCCCGGACTTGGAGCAATGACGCAGTATCTGTGTGAAAAGGCTTTTGCCGTTACCGCAGTTGAGATAGACAAAAAGCTCATACCCATCCTCAATGATACTCTCTCTTCCTATGATAATGTTACGATCATAAATAATGATATTTTAAAGATGGATCTGAGAGAATATATAAAAAACAACTGTAAAGGGAAAAATGTTAAGGTTGTGGCCAACCTTCCGTATTATATTACGACACCGATACTTATGAAGCTCTTAGAGGACAGGCTTAACCTTAAGAGTATCACGGTAATGGTCCAAAAGGAGGTCGCCCTCAGAATGAAGGCAGAAGCAGGAACAAAGGATTACGGTGCTCTTTCCCTTGCCGTAAATTATTATTCCAAACCGGATATAATAGCTCATGTCCCGCCAAACTGCTTTATACCAAGACCCAAGGTAGGATCTGCCGTCATTAAGCTTCAGATATATGAGACTCCCCTGACCGTCGTTAAGGATGAAGCTTTCATGTTCAGACTTATAAGGGCATCCTTTAACCAGAGAAGAAAAACCCTTGCCAATGCCCTGAGTAATGATGCTTCCTTAGGCCTTGACAAGGATCGTATATACAATGCTTTATCTTCTTTAGAGCTTAATGAATCGATAAGAGGTGAAGCCCTTACTCTTTCACAGTTTGCCAATTTAAGTGATATTCTGCTAAAGGGCTGTGAATGATAAATAAACTACAGGCTGTCGGTAAATCTCTTAAAGTAGCGTCTTCCTTCCTCCGTACATTTAAACACGCCTGCATCTTCAAGGACTCCCATAAATACCTGTCCTACCTCATATCTGATTATATCGGATATGCTGTCCTCATTTAACCTGCCCTCATATTTGGGCAGAAATTCCTCTACCCAGTCGGCATGCTTTTCTATCATTTCATCAGATCTTATATCCTTACCCTTAAGTATATATTCCTTCAGGATCTCAAGCTCTGTCTTAAGTCTTGAGGGCAGGATGGCAAGACCCATAACCTCGATACAGCCTATGTTTTCCTTCTTGATATGATGGTATTCATTTCTGGGATGATATACGCCAAGAGGTCTGTCCTCTGTTGTGATATTGTTCCTTAACGTAAGATCCATTTCATAATGATCACCCTTTTTTCTGGCTATGGGCGTAATGGTATTATGAGGAACACCGTCTGTTTCGGCAAATATAAAAGCTTCCTCATCTGTATAGGCCCTCCATTTACCAAGTATATGATCCGCAAGATCAACCAGTCTCTTAGGATCCACAGACCTTATCCTTATAACGGACAGAGGCCAGTACATTATCATAGCCTCAACATCCTCATAACCCTTTATCTTAAATGTGCTCTCTACCTTTGCCCTGGCCATGGGGAATTCATATCTTCCACCCTGGAAATGCTCATGGGAAAGAATAGAGCCTCCCACTATGGGAAGATCAGCATTTGAGCAGATCATATAATGAGGGAACTGTCTCAGAAAATCAAAGAGCTTTTCAAAGGCACCCCTGTGTATGGTCATCGGTACATGCTTACTGTTTAAGAGTATGCAGTGTTCATTGTAATAAACATAGGGAGAATACTGAAATCCCCACTTTTCACCACAGATATCGACCGGTATTATCCTGTGATTTTCTCTTGCCGGATGATCAAGCCTGCCGGCATAGCCTTCATTTTCCATACAGAGAAGACATTTGGGATAGCCTGACTGTTTAGCCCTTCCCGCAGCAGCTATGGCTTTGGGATCCTTTTCGGGCTTTGAAAGATTTATGGTGATATCCAGGGCTCCGTATTTTGTATCCGCCAACCATTTGATATCCTTTTTTATCCTGTATGAACGGATATAATCAGAAGCCGTGGAAAGCTTATAATAATAATCCGTTGCCTCCCTTGGAGAAATATTATACTTTTCCTTAAAAGTACTTATCACGGTAGAAGGTCTTGGAACTAAGCAGTTCATCACCCTTGTATCAAACAGATCCCTGTAGGCTGTACTGTTCTCTTCTATAAGACCATTTTCATATGCATGATCACACGCTTCCTTAAGAAGCTCTTCAAGATCTTCCGACTTTTCTTTTATCTCTTTATCTGACAGGGTGTATTCATAGTCACTTATCTTAAGTACATCCAGCAACAGATTTGTGGAATATATCCTCTCCTCCTCACCTATAAGCTCATTAGCAACAGCATACTCGACCAAAGCCGCCACCGTATCGCATATCGTACCTTTACTCATCTTCTGACCCGCCTTTTTATTTATTATTTTTTATGTGTTAAAGACTAATCCTGATCATAAAACCTTCATTCCACCGTATTTTCTTATCTTTAATACATGACAGCTTCCCTTGCCGAAATAGGTCTCTATATATTTCTTATAATCCTCTACATCTTCATTGGGAATAAAGACCTGGATGGTTCCGGCAAATCCACCTCCATGAACCCTGTATGCAGCTTTATCCCCAAGATACTTTTCGGTAAGTGCAAGACATAAGGATACACTCTGGTTTTGAAGGTCACAAGTTGCATATACATTCTGAAGATATTTAAAAGAGCTGTTACCGGACTCCGTAACCAGATTTTTAAAGGCCTCAAATTCTCCCTTTTCCAAAGCCTCAACCTCCAGCCCTACCCTGGCATGATCCTCAAAGAAATGCATGGCTCTGAGTACGGCTCTGTCACCGGTCTTTTTCCTTATTTCGGGTATTTTTTCATAGAAATCCTTCGGATCCACCTCTCTTAAAACTTTCTTACCAAAGAAAGCGGCAACCTTCTTCATTTCCAAAGGGACAGCGGCATATTCATCGGTCAGATCGGAATGATCACCCTTTGTATCCACTATACACAGACTGTGTCCGAATTTATCAAAATCCACATCCAGTCTGTTGATCTTTGGCGCTTCCTTGTCAAGAAAATCGATATTTACAAGGCTTCCCACACTTGAAGCCATCTGATCCATAAGTCCGCAGGGTTTTCCGAAATATTCATTTTCGGTATATTGGGCAACCTTGGCGATATAAACCGCCGAAGCTTTCATATCATTATACATTCCCGATAAAATGGTTCCAACAGCTACTTCAAAGGCTGCGGATGAGGACAGACCTGCTCCGACAAGAACCTCACTTGTCATATATGAGACAAATCCTCCTGTTTTATAGCCGTCCTCCTGGAATTTAAAAGCGACTCCTCTTATCAGACCCTCTGAGGTTCCCTCCTCTTCCTTCTTTTTGGAAAGATCCTTTATCGATATGGGCTTAATATCATAGTTATCGGATACTATCTTTATATTTCCATCATCAGTCTTTGCACAGATGGCTATAACATCAAGGTTTATTGATGCAGCAAGAACCTGTCCCTGCTGGTGATCTGTATGATTACCCCCTATCTCTGTTCTTCCCGGAGCCGAATAGATCTCAACCTCCCTTTCCCCATACAGCTCCTCAAACTTCGATATGGCTTTTACATATCTTTCCTGCTCATGCTGTATTAAGCTTTCATCATCATAAATATCCTTTAAAAGCTCTGAATATTTGCCCTTTGCAAAAGCTTCCTTTAATTCCCCTGTCTTCATTTTGCTACCTCTGTTTCTGTATTTTAAACTCGATTTTATTCAAGACATGATATATGATACAATATATTAATATCACAAACAAGGACAAAAAAGACATGATACATGAAATATATCCCGATATATACGACCCCACATATATAAACATAAAGGCCGGTGAAAATGATATTATTCTTTGCAACAGAGGAAACAGGATCCTTGCATATATCGAAAAAGGCAAGGTATCTTTTCCGACTTTAAGCGAGCTTTCCGAGATAACAGGATGTGAGTTGTCAGAGCTTAAAGATAATTCCTGGTATCTTTTTTCAATTTCCAAAATACGCTATTTTACAACGAAAGCTTCTACAGATAAAATCCCGGAATATGACAGCATGGAAAAGATCGTTAAGGATATGCCTTCTGCGGGAAAGCTTTTTTTCTTCATGAATATCAACAGGTTCAGGGAAGAGAATGAAAAGCTTAAGGTTTTTACAGCAGCGACAGGAATGCATATGATCCTTTGGAGGGATTCTAAGAGATTCTGCGGAGTATGCGGAACAAAGACAGTCTATTCCGAATCAGAGCGTGCGATGGTCTGTCCAAACTGTAAAACAACCGAATATCCCAAGATATCACCTGCGATCATAGTAGCAATAACCAACAATGACAGACTTCTTCTTATAAGGAATAAGCTCGGGTATTATAAGAAGCTGGCCCTTGTATCGGGTTATGTTGAGATCGGGGAATCCTTTGAAGAAACACTTACACGGGAAGTATATGAAGAGGTGGGACTTAAGGTTAAAAATATAAAGTATTACAGAAATCAGCCCTGGGGATTATCAGGCGCCCAGATGATAGGCTATACCGCAGAACTTGACGGTGACGATACGATAAGGATGCAGGAAAGTGAAATTTCCGAGGCCGGGTGGTATAAAAGAGAGGATATACCCGAATATCCCCATTCGTTAAGCGTCGGAAATGAACTGATAAATGCGTTTAAAAATAAGCTGCCGCCATTTAATTCAGCCGGATAAGATATCCGGCTGAATTTTCGTTTAATGCTTCATATATCTATCCCTCGAGCCTGTCTGCAAGATCAAGAGATAACTTAACTACAAGATCTGAATTATAATGCTGCCATTCTCCCCATCTTCCAAGACCGTAGACCTCTTTTGAAGAGGCTTCCTTAAGGATTTTTTCCATTATCTCCTCTTTGCCTATGGTATTCAGGGGATAGGCATATTCATTTATAAAATACTGCCTTTCATCTTCAGCCTTATCATCAAATCTGTCACGGTTCGTCTCTGTCCAGTATCCCTTAGAGCCCCTGCAGAAATTATGTCTTATGAGCTTTCTGTGATATGTAAGTTCCGGATCCGGATAGTATATCCAGTGGGCCTTTGTATCCATGTTTTCATTTATGTATTCAATGACTATAGATGTATGCTTAAGCTTCCCTATCGCCTTAAGGTTTTCCTCACTCAGCCCGCTTATCCTTCCTATCGAATCCCAGGGAATAGTGGTCACTATCCTGTCCGCACTGTAGATCCCGTTAACCTCTCTCTTATCAAGGTCCAGTTCTTTTATCTCTGTATTTAAGATAAGTCTGTCCTTAAGACTCTCTCCCATTCTTTTCCATATTTCACCGTATCCGTATTTTTTCGGATAATAAAATCGGGCGTGGGCAGGCTGAGAACCGTATGCCTTTCTTTCCAGACAGCTTATAAGCGTCTCTTCAAAGGAAACATTGGGTAACTTATTCAGCCAGTAAGTCCCAAGCTCATCAAGATTTTTGCCAAACATCTTCTGATTATACGGGATCATATAATCTTCGGCTATCTTCTTACCAAGCTTCCAGTATATCCATTCCACAAATCTTTCGGGCATGGGGGTATCAAGATTACATCCGGCTATGGCGATCGCCTTAAGATATTCTACCTGGTCTTTAAGCTTCATCTGCCATATATTTGCCTCTATCGGTGAATTGATGATATTTCCGTTTACCTCTATACGGGAATCCCTGTCAAAAATGTCCCATTCATCCTCATTCATATAGGAAAAGAGAAAATCCAGGACATCCTGTCTCTTAACATCAAGAAAATGTCCACCTCCTATATCAAGAGGTGAGCCGTCTACATCCTTACTTCTGCATAGTCCCCCGGCTTCATCCTCCTTATCTATTATCAGAAAATCATCACAACCGTTTTTAAGAAGCCTGCATGCAAAGGTAAGACCTGAAGGTCCTGCACCGAGTATAAGATATTTCATATTGATCCTTCTCCTTTAGTACTGATCGTATGATCCGTGATCCCTGTTTTAGATAACAGGATTTTGATAGATTCTTATTTTTTCTGTAATACATATTTACAGATGGGATTTCCTATGGAAGAAAATTTTTCTTCATATTCGGTCATGACATTTTCCTTCATCATTTCCTCATTCTTATGAAGATCAAAGGTAGAGGCTAAGATGATCCAGTCATTTTCATCTATGGATTCAAGGGCAAAATCAAACAACGTCCTGTTATCTGTCTTAAATTCAACTATTCCCTTTTCTTTCAATATATGCTTATATCTGGCAAGAAATGCTTCTGAGGGAAGCCTTCTCTTTGCATGCCTGTCCTTTGGCCAGGGATCTGAGAAGTTCAGATATATCCTGTCAATCTCCCCTTCATCAAACACATCACATATATACTCGGCATCCATCCTGATGAACCTTAAATTTAACAGCTCCTTTTCTTCCTGCTTCTGTATGGCTCTTAAAAGAACTGAAGAATATTTTTCTATCCCTATATAGTTGATCTGCGGATTCATCTTAGCAAGAGTATATAAAAACTGTCCCTTACCCATCCCTATCTCTGTCCTTATGGGATTATCATTTCCGAATATATCCCTGCCAAAGGTGCCTTTATGTTTATCGATATCATGTATTACGAAACGGTTTTTTGCTATAAACTCTTTGGATCCAGTTATATTCCTAAGCCTCATTCCTGTCCTTACCTCAGTCAAGTGCCGCTTTTATCATAAGCGAGCATTCGACTCTTTTTCTTTGAAGAATACATCCTATCTCGTAATTCCCGTTAATATTTCCCTCGGCATGATAGGAATTAGCCATACAACCCCCGGAACAGAAAAATTTTGCAAAGCAGTCCCTGCACTTTTCCTTTGTATAGACATTACATGACCCAAATTCCCTGCTAAGCTCTGGCCTTGTGATCCCTTCATCTACATTTCCAAGGATGAACTTCTCCTCTCCCACAAACTGATGGCAGGGATAAAGATCTCCCCAGGGGGTGACAGCCAGATATTCACAGCCTGCTCCACATCCCGAAAGTCTCTTTGCCACACAGGGGCCTCCTTCAAGATCTATCATAAAATGAAAGAAATTTATGAACCTTCCTTCTTTTCTTCTCTTTATTATCTCTTTTGCAAGCTCGTCATACTGATCAAGCAGATAAGGAACATCCTCCTCCTTAAGTGCATATTCCTCTTTGGGATCACAGACAACCGGCTCCACCGATATCTGTTCAAAACCCAGATCATGTAGATGAAGGACATCCTTTGAAAAATCCCTGTTAAAATGAGTATAGGTCCCTCGGACATAATAATTCATCTGATCCCTTGATTCAGCGGCCTTTTTAAATTTCGGCATTATGATATCATATGAGCCCTTGTTGCCCGCTGTAGGTCTCATTCTGTCATGAACCTCTTTCCTTCCGTCTATGGATAGAACCAGATTATGCATCTCCTTATTTGCATAATCAAGGATTTCATCATTTAAGAGCATCCCATTGGTGGTAAGTGTAAACCTGAACTTCTTATTGTATTTTTCTTCTATCGATCTTCCGTATTCAACGATCTGTTTTACCACATCAAAATTAAGGGTAGGTTCGCCCCCGAAAAAATCAACCTCTAAATTAACCCTGTTTCCGGAATTTTTAACAAGGAAATCAATAGCTGCTTTTCCTGTCTCAAAGGACATAAGAGCCTTTCTTCCATGATATTCTCCATCACCCGCAAAGCAGTACCTGCATCTTAAATTGCAGTCATGGGCTATATGGAGGCACAGGGCCTTGACTACCGGATGAAGGTTTTTCTGCTCTGTAAATTTATCGATATAGCTTTCATAGATATCCTCCGTAAACAAAGCACCGGCCTCTGAGAGTTCCCTTATCTCACAGGCAGTTTCCCTTATCGATTCCTTATCATATTTTCCCTCTGTTTTCTCATACAGGGCTTCGGTATCAATATCTCTTTCCTGTTCAATAAGAGGTATCAGATCATAGCAGATATCATCTACTACATGTACAGACCCTGAATTCACATCCAAAACTATATTATATCCGTTGTTCTTAAACTGATGGACCATATCATCTCCAGATTATCTATTCTTCCTCATAAGGCAGCTCATCCTTATCTGCCTTGCCGCTTACTGTGTATGCAGACAGAAGAAGATGGGGACATTAACAAAATGCCCCCATCGACTCGATCAGATGCCTTAAGCATAAATATAGATATTACTTATTCTTATTCTCACAAGACTGATTGCCTACAGTACATGATGTCTTGCAGGCAGACTGACAGGAGGTCTGGCACTCACCGCATCCTCCGGTAACCTTACTCTTCTTATAGTCTCTGGTATTTAAAGTCTTTACGTGTTTCATATCTTCCTCCCAAATTAAGGTTTCTGTTCTGTTATCCATAAAAAAATCATATTTTTACATGGACTTACATGTTTATACTAACACATAGCTTTGCGGATTAAAAGAAAAAAAACAAAAATTTGTTTCCGGATATTTCTTTTATTTTTATTGATGATATAATAGTTTTCTGTCTGGAAACGGATCAGAATACCGATATCAGGAGATTTCCATATGAAAGTCAATCTGCATGCACATACCTTCAGATGCAATCATGCAACAGGAACCGAAAGAGAATATGTGGAAGAGGCTATCCGATGTAAAATGACAGTTTTTGGTTTTTCAGACCATACCCCCATGCCCTTTCCAAAGGATTATCCCTATCCCTCCCACGTTAAGATGCACATGGAGGAAATGAAGGATTATACTGAGACTGTCCTTTCACTCAGAGAAGAATACAGGGACAGGATAAAAATATATTTCGGGCTTGAAGTAGAATATTATCCGAAGCTTTTTCCGAGGCTTCTTGAGGAATTAAGCTCCTATCCCCTGCAGTATTTTATCATGGGACAGCATTTTATCGAGAATGAATATGACGGAGTGTGGTGCGGCAGGGAGACTAAGGATGAAGCCGTGCTTATCCGCTATGTCGATCAGGTAATAGAGGGACTCTCCACCGGGTATTTTCTCTATCTTGCACATCCCGATATCATTAATTTCACTGGAGATGAAAAGACCTATCGAAGGGAAATGAAAAGACTCTGTGAGTTTACAAAGGAAAAAAACATCCCGGTTGAAATAAATCTTTTAGGTCTTGGAGACAACAGAAACTATCCGAATCCTGTTTTCTGGGAAATAGCCGGAGAAACAGGAAATGATACAGTGATCGGCCTGGATGCACATAATGTAAAAATGATCGATGTAAGGGAGGTTGAGGATAAAGCTTTAAAAATGGTTGATAAATACGGCCTTAAGCTTATAAAAGATCCTTCCGCCCTTATAAAACAGACAAAACAGGAATTCTTTCTCAGAAATATTTAAGTTTGGATCCATACTGTATAAGATAAACAGGCTTCGAAAAAATATCAGATATAAGCTTCAGATTAAGGAAAACAGAAATGTCAGAACAAAACCTGCCCAAAATAGACAATAAAAAATTCTATAACCGTCTGTTTACGATAGCACTCCCCATAGGCTTCCAAAGCCTTATGCTTGCACTTGTTGCAGCAGCGGATGCATTGATGTTAGGTAAAATAGCCCAGGAGGAAATGACGGCTGTTTCTCTTGCTACACAGATACAGTTCGTTCAGAATATGTTCCTTGCTTCGGTCACTGCAGCCTGCGGAATACTCGGGGCACAGTATTACGGAAAAAAGGATATTGTAACATTGAAGAAGCTCTTTGGCATAACCTTATTCTTCAGTATTATAATCTCACTTATCTTCTTTATTTCCTGCGAGTTTTACCCTGAACAGCTCATGCATATCTTTACCCATGATGAAAGGCTTATTGCAATAGGAAGCATGTATTTAAAGATCGCCGGCTGGTCCTATCTTATAACCGGTATCTCCCAGTGCTATCTTACCGTAATGAAGCTCTCAGAGCATGTTATGGCTACAGCCGTTATAAGTACAGGTGCTGTGATCATAAATATCATTTTTAATGCTTTTCTTATATTCGGTATCCCTCCGTTTTCAAGGATGGAATCTAAGGGTGCGGCACTTGCCACGACCCTTGCAAGGATAATAGAACTGGTCTTCTGCCTCGGACTCAGCTTACAGAAAAACTATGTGCGTCCTGCGTTTAAGAACATATTCAAAAACAACAAAATCCTTGTTCTTGATTTCTTCAAACAGGTTGTACCCCTGCTTGGGGGATCACTGTTCTGGGGTGTCGGCTTTACCTCATATACTGCCATCATAGGACATATGGATTCGAATGCCGCAGCTGCAAACTCGGTAGCCTCTGTTATAAGAGACCTTATATGCTGTGCCTGCAACGGTGTCGGAAGTGCCGCAGGCATTATGATAGGCTATGAGCTTGGTGCCGGGAAGCTTGAAGAGGGTAAAGCCTACGGTATCAAATTAAAAAACATCTCCTGGGTGATCGGTTTTGCCTCTACAGCCCTGGTATTTGTCCTTACGCCCTTTGTTGTAAACATGGTCCTGCTTACAGATGAAGCAAGAAAGCTCCTTACCGGAATGATGATCATAATGGGAATCTACATGATCGGAAGAGCGGTAAATACCATTACGATAAACGGTGTTTTAGACGGAGGCGGTGATACCATGTTTGATATGTACAGCCTTGCCGTCTGTATGTGGTGTATCGCAATACCCTTAGCCTTTCTCGGAGCCTTTGTTTTTCACTGGCATCCATGGGCAGTCTATGCCTGTACCTGTCTTGATGAGGTCGGAAAAATACCCTGGGTAATGATAAGGTTCAGAAAATATAAATGGGTAAGAAACCTGACAAGACAGAATATCTGATGACAATCAGCTTACTGCATCGATTGCAAGCTTAATGCATCCCATGATGCCCTGATCATCGTTAAGGCTTGCGGGAACTATATAGCTATCCATATCCTCAAGCTCTTTTGCCTTAATATATCCGTTAAGATTATCAGTTACCTTTTTCCTTATAAGAGGGAAAAGCTGCATCTGATGCATAACTCCTCCTCCGAGGATTATCTTTTGGGGCATCAGTGTAAGGATCAGATTTGTGATCGCCTGTGCGATATAATAAGCCTCGATCTCCCAGACCTCATCGTTATCGGCAAGCTCTTTTGCACTCTTTCCCCATCTTTCTTCTATAGCGGGGCCTGCTGCCATACCCTCAAGACAGTTTTTATGAAAAGGACACTTGCCGGCATATTTATCTCTTATATGAGGTACCATAGGCATATGACCGGTCTCAGGATGCATTATCCCGTGAATAAAGTTTCCCTCGGAAATGATCCCTGCACCCACTCCGGTACCGATCGTTATATATACAGCGTTCTTTAAACCTTTACTGTCCCCGTAGGTTATCTCTCCCAGAAGCGATCCGTTTACGTCAGTCTCAAAGCCAATCGGAACATTTAAAGCCTCTTTAAGTACCCCTACTATATTGTAATCTCTCCAGCCATCCTTTGGTGTAGATGTGATATATCCGTAGGTCTTTGATTTTTTATCAGGATCTATGGGACCAAAGCATCCTACTCCAAGAGCCTTTATATCCTTATCCTTAAAATAATCGATTATCTTATCCATAGTATTTTCAGGTTTGAGAGTGGGAATCGAGACCTGTTCCAGGATCCTTCCGTTCTCATCTCCTATAGCACAGACCATCTTGGTCCCTCCGGCTTCTAATGCACCATACATAATTCTACCTCCTTATAATCACCTTCCGGTGACTCTTTATTCTCTGATCAAACTGTCTTTACAAATACCGCACTCTTTCCCTTTACTATGCATCTTCCGTCCTTTAAAGATGCACCTTTTCCGACCTTATAGATTATCTTACCCTGCTTTAATTTTATATTACTCTCTTCACCTGAGGGATTGATGATAACCGTTATCCTCTCCTTATCCGTATATCTTTCATAACAAAGATAATGACCGGCATTGATAAAATCTATCTCTGCATTATTAAGTAAGGCCTCATGCTTCATCCTTACGGATATCAGCTTCTTTATCTCATTAAGCAGAGAATCAGGATCCTTCAGGGCAGACTCTACATTTGGCCTGTCATCATCCTCATCTATGGGAAGATACAGTTTTTCACTTTCCGCACCCGAAAATCCGGCATTTTTACTTTTATCCCACTGCATCGGAGTTCTTGATCCGGTCCTCTCATATCCTCCCTCTTTTGAAACAAGATCCTCATGGTATCTCATCCCTATCTCGTCTCCGTAATATATAAAGGGTGCACCGGGCATTGATAAAAGAAAGGCAAAAGCGATCTTTAACTCATCTCCCTTTATGTACTTGGAAAGCCTTACCATATCATGATTTCCCGAAGGTATACACATAAGGCCCTGTCTGTTTGTCTTCTCATAATTCTCCACATATTTCTTGACGAACTTCTTACAGGTTCCCTTGCCTTTGGAAGAAAAATAAGGCTTCTTACATCTGAAAAGATCGTTATAGTGTGACGGACCAAATTGGAGAAGGAAATCCATATGAAAACCACCCTTAAGTGATTTATCCGGCTCTCCCCATTCAGAGATCATTGCTGCTTCAGGATATTCCTTTTTAAGAAAAGCTCTGACCTCCTGCCATAGGCTTATCGTACCAAGGGAATCACTGTCATTTTTTACAAGAGATCCCGCCATATCGACCCTGAAACCGTCACACCCCATATCAAGCCAGAAGCTCATGATCTTCATCATTTCTTTAAGAGTTGCCCTCGGTCCTTTGGCATCCATTGCCTGCTGCCATTTTTTTGTCGGTTTATAAAAACCGTAATTCAA
>JAILEM010000196.1 GCA_024687745.1 Lachnospiraceae bacterium | reverse complement strand
GGTCTCTATCTTTCTGAAGACATCATTTCCCTTCTTGCCGAATGCTTCTCCCTCTGCCTTTGTAAGTGAGCTCATCTCTCCGATATCTGCTCCGGCTACAAATGACTTCTGGCCTGCGCCTGTAAGTATGAGACATCTTACGTTATCAAGATCCACTGCATCGAGTGTGGCATCAAGCTCTTCAAGAACCTGAGAATTAAGTGCGTTCAGGGCTTTTTCACGGCTTATTGTGATGACAGCCGTCTGTCCCTTTACTTCATACAAAACAAACTCCATATATTTCTCCTTCTTCTGCCATTTTGACAGCTAATTATTATCAGTTTTCAGTATTCAGTATTCCGTATTCAATCTTCAGTTTTCAGTCTCTCTCAACTATGGTCGCACATCCCATTCCGCCACCGATACAAAGTGTTGCAAGACCCTTCTTTGCATCCTTGGCTTCCATTGCATGTAAGAGTGTTACAAGGATACGTGCTCCGGATGCTCCTACGGGATGTCCGAGTGCGATCGCACCACCGTTTATATTAAGCTTTGTAAGATCGAATGAAAGCTCCTTACCTACTGCTACAGACTGTGCCGCGAAGGCTTCATTTGCCTCGATAAGATCGAAATCGGATACCTTATAGCCTGTCTTTGCACAAACCTTCTTTGTAGCTGCAACAGGTCCGATTCCCATAACCTCGGGACGAACGCCTGCCAAGGCTCCGCCGATCCATGTTGCCATAGGCTTAACGCCAAGCTCTTTAGCCTTCTCTTCGCTCATTACTACGATCGCTGCGGCACCGTCGTTGATACCTGAAGCATTACCTGCTGTAACGACTCCGTCGGGGTTGATGGGCTTAAGCTTTGCAAGTCCTTCTATCGTAGAATTGGGACGGGGGCCTTCATCTACCTTAAACTCTACCATTTCCTTCTTCTGCTTAACCATAACGGGAACTATCTCCTTCTCAAAGGCTCCGTTCTCTATGGCTGCACATGCCTTCTGCTGTGACTTTAATGCAAACTCATCAAGCTCCTCTCTTGTAAGATTCCACTCTTTTGCGATGTTGTCTGCTGTTGTGCTCATATGATAATCATTGAATGCATCCCAAAGCGCATCCTTTACCATGGTATCAACCAGTGCGCCCTGGCTCTGGCTCGGCCATGTCATTCTGTATCCGTAACGACCCTGAGGGATTGCAAACGGTGCAAGGGACATGTTCTCCATACCACCTGCCACTACTACGTCTGCATCTCCGGCAATGATCATCTGGGCTGCCTGATTTACAGTATTAAGACCTGATCCGCAAACAACATTTGTTGTAACTGCGGGCACTTCGATGGGAAGTCCTGCCTTAATGGCTGACTGACGTGCAACGTTCTGACCTAAACCTGCCTGGATAACGCATCCCATATAGACCTGATCTACTGCGTCCTTAGCTACTCCTGCTCTCTTAAGAGCCTCCTCGATAACGATAGCACCAAGCTCTGCAGCCGGTGTCTTTGATAATGATCCGCCCATTGTACCGATAGCTGTACGACAGGCTCCTGCCAAAACTACTTTTCTTGCCATTTGATTACCTCCGGGTTAGTTTTTTAAAAAGATTGTTATTTTTTTAACATTGTTCATGCGACATTATATCACATAAGCAATACTTTCACAAGAGCAAAAAAGGAGATACAGATAATCTGTATCCCCTCAATTTTAAATTTGTCTGCTTCAGGACATCCTGTTGTTAAACTCCATGGAGCTTTACCGTCTGGTTCCCGGGTCATTCATAATAATTTTCGAAATCTTCCGGTCAGATCTCGGGCTCGATGAGACCATAGGTGTTTCCTTTACGCTTGTAAACAACGTTGACCTGGTCTGTCTCGGCATTGCAGAAAACGTAGAAGCTATGTCCCAAAAGCTCCATCTGTATACATGCATCCTCGGGATACATGGGCTTTATATCAAACTTCTTGGAACGAACGATCTGAATCTCTTCATCGTCCTCTATTTCTCTGTCGATGAATTCCTGCTTGAAGTTTCCGCCCTCATGACGGCTGTCTGTTATCTTATTCTTATACTTCTTTAACTGTCTCTCGATTATCTCCTCTACAAGATCGATCGATACATACATATCATTGCTGACCTGCTCGGACCTTATAATGGAACCTTTAACGGGGATCGTTACCTCGATCTTCTGTCTTTCCTTCTCAACGCTTAAGGTAACCTTTGCTTCGGTGTCAGCCGTAAAATAACGCTCAAGCTTTCCTATCTTATCCTCTATCGCTTCTCTTAAACCATCTGTTACTTCGATATTCTTGCCGACGATCACAAATTTCATGACTGCCTCTCCTTCTCTGCTGAATTTTGCAGATCCTTTTGATCTGACTGTTTTTGCCGTTAAGACTTCCTGTTACACGGGATATCCCTAAATATTCTTAGAATATCCTTCTTACATCAAGTATAGATCTGTATCCGGCATTTGAAACCTTGATACCTGTCTTTGCGGTAGAGGCATGTACTATCTGGCCTCCGCCTATATAGATCGCTACGTGACCGGAATAACATATCAGATCTCCTGGCTGGGCGTTCGCAATACTTCCCACACTATATCCGCAGCTTCTCTGCGCACCTGACGAATGCGGAAGTGATACACCAAAGTTCCTGTATACACCCATCGTAAATCCTGAACAGTCTGTTCCGTTTGTAAGGCTTGTTCCGCCGTATACATAAGGATTGCCGACAAACTGTAATGCATAGTTGGCAACCGATGAACCTGCGCCGCCACCTGATACAGAATAGGTTGCTCCGCCACCCGATGATGTGCTGCCACCACTGTTGGCTGACTGCGCATTCTTCTTCTGTGCCTTTGCTGCTGCTGCATTTGCAGCCTTTCTGTCAGCTTCCTCTTTCCTGAGTCGTGCTTCCTCTTCTTCCTTGGATTCGGCCTTGGGGAATTCCGTTGAAATCGAAACAAATTCCTTGGAAACCCAACCGTCACCTTCTTCTATGGAAACCTTAGCCCATTCGTCTGTCTCCTCAAGCACCGTCAGACGGTCCTCATTGGGAACAAGACCAAGTACTGCTGCATCTAAGCTTGCCGCTTCTCTTACTTTAAGTGTTGTGGTATGTACTACTGCGACCCTGTTTCCAACCTCAGCTGCCTTATCTACGGCATCCTGACCTGTTATTACGTAGTCGCCCTTAACATAACCGATAACATTTCCCGATTCTATCTTATACCAGTCGCCTTCCTTATCAAGCCATTCACCTGCGGAATGGTTGTATAGCTTACCTACTACTTCGCCTTCTTCGGAAGGAGTTTCCCTTACATAAACATAACCATCACAGATGGCTATTACTGTCTTTATAAGTGTTGCTTCCTCGCCCTCGCCCTGAGCCTCTATACCTACCTCTATGGAAGGTTCGCCCTCTGCGGGTGCCGCTTCTGCATCGGCAGCAGCGTTATTATCTGATACTGTGCCATCTGCATCTGCCGTATTTTCCGATCCTTCCGCTGCTGCATTGGGATCTGCCTCGGCCGGCTGAGGCGTATCAACAACCGGTAAGGCTGTTCCTGCTTCGGGTGAAGTCTCTGTAACAACGGTAGTTGCATTCTGAACTGTCGAACCGTTATCAGCTACTATCATCTTGGCTTCTGTTGAAATGGAATTACCGGTCTCCGATACTCCTGCTCCCGAGGCGGCTGCCTCCTTTGCTTCCTTTACTGCCTTGGATGCAGGTGTTTCTGCCTTTATCGATACATTTACATTGGCTGCTACATTGGCTGTGAGCGCCACTGTTGATGATGCACTTTTTACTACAGATGCGTGTACGTTTTGAACCTTTTCTTTTGCGGCATTTCTGGCCATCTGAGCCTTAATGTCATCGAGAGAGACTCCCTCTCCCGTTGCCAGGACTCCACCTTCTGTAGGAAGTATGGATCCGGCCGTTGCTGCATTTACCACATTATAATCACAGGTAAAAAGCATTGCGCCAACTAAAGCACCGGCAACAATTCTGATTACTCTATTATACATACAAACCTCCGGCTTAAATAGTTATACCCCTCATACAAGCATAAAAATAGCCCAAATTTATGTCAGTATAACACGATAGATTTTTATTGTCAAATCAGGTAATCCTGTACCGAGGTTATCACGTTTGCACCGTCTGAGACTGCTGTTGTTATCTGTCTTAATCTCTTGCTTCTTAGATCTCCCGCGACAAAAACACCGGGGACATTGGTCTTACAGTCTTCTCCTGCTAAAATATAGCCCTTTTCATCACATTTTATGTCACTTATATAGGAAGAATTGGGCTCGTTACCAACCGCAACAAACATACCGCTTAAGGGTATCTCTTTTTCTTCACCTGTCTTTACGTTCTTTACGGTGATGCCTGTAACATTCCCGTCTCCCTTTATCTCTGTCACCACGCTGTCCCATACGCACTCGATGTTGGGTGTGTTGAAAAGGGCTGTCTGAAGGGACTTTGCGGCTCTAAGCTCGTTACGCCTGTGTATCAGGTATACCTTTTCGCAGCCTCTTGCAAGAAAGATCGCATCCTCTACGGCTACATCTCCTCCGCCTGAAACCGCGGTAATTTTCCCCTTGAAGAAGGCTCCGTCGCAGGTTGCGCAATAGGAAACTCCCATTCCGGCAAATTCCTCTTCGCCCTTTACTCCAAGCTTCCTCGGGGAGTTGCCGGTTGCGAGTATTACTGTCTTTGAGAGATACTCACCCTGGTCGGTGACTACTTTTTTGACATCCCCTGTAAGCTCCATAGAAACAACCTCTTCGGATATCCTCTCCACACCCATTTTATCAACGTGTTCGGAAAATTTCTCTCCGAGATCAAATCCGTTTATTCCGGGGAGTCCGGGGTAATTATCCACCTCATAGGTATTTAATACCTGGCCGCCTCCCATGAAATTCTTCTCTATAAGAAGCGTTTCAAGCTCTGCCCTTTTAGCGTATATTGCCGCGGTCATACCTGCAGGGCCCGCACCTGTTATTATCACGTCATAGATTTTTTCCATCTGGATCCTCCTTCTTTATCTTATTATCTGATATAATATTGTTGGTTTATTTATAAAAATATTGGCGATATATTCCGGTAATCTGTTCCGTCGATCATTCAGGCGATAATTCCGGTAATATATTCCGGTAGTAAATCCGGCGATAAGTCCGGTAACATACTCCGGTGAGTATTCCGACGGCAGATCCGGCGATCAAGTCTGTCTGTAAATTACATAATATCAGATTTATGTTTAGGAGGGTATAGAAAAATGGATATAAAAATGAATATAAAAGCAGATAACAATATGAACGATGCAGTGAATGGCGGGACAGGCAGTACGATAAACAGTGGTTTAAACAGCGGAATGAGTGGTGCGATCAACAGCGGGGTAAGTGACAGGATGGAGAGTGCGATAAATAATGGGGAAAACAGCAGGATAGAGGGTGCGATAAATAAAGGAGTAAGCGGCAGGATGGAGAGTGCGATAAATAATGGGGAAAACAGCAGAGAGAATGCTGAAATCAGCAGCGGAACAAACAACAGGGCAAGTGTTGAGATCAACAGTGGGATAAGCAACAGGGCAAGTGTTGAGATCAACAGCGGAATAAACAACAGGGCAGACGCTGATATAAAAAACGGAGTAAGCAACAGGGCAAGCGTTGAGATCAACAGCGGAATAAACATCAGGGAAAATAACAAAATGGCGCTTATCACTGGGGCCTCAAGGGGAATAGGGAGGGCTATCGCCGAAGCATTTGCAAAGGGAGGCTACGACTTAACCCTTACCTGCAAAAACAATGAGGATATGCTGACTGAGCTTGCAGCCTATCTTTCCGTGAGATATTCGATCTCATGCCAGACTTTTATCGGGGATATGTCTTCTTTTGATACTGTTTCCAAGCTTTTTGACGGGGTCGACGATATCGATGTTCTTGTAAATAATGCAGGCGTTTCCTACATGGGGCTTTTATCCGAAATGTCGCCTGAGGACTGGAAGAGAGTCATTGACACTAATCTGAGCTCTGCCTTTTACACCTGCAAGCTCGCGATCCCCATGATGCTTCGCAAAAAATCCGGAAAGATCCTGAATATTTCTTCTGTATGGGGAAATTACGGCAGCTCCACAGAGGTAGCATATTCCGCTTCAAAGGGAGGACTTAACAGCTTTACAAAGGCTCTGGCCAAGGAGCTTGCTCCAAGCAACATTCAGGTCAATGCCATTGCCTGCGGTATGATAGACACCGATATGAACAGGGAGCTTTCAAGGGATGAGATAGACAGGATAATCGAGGACATTCCCTCAAACAGAATGGGCAAGCCCACAGATGTTGCAAGGCTTGCCCTTCAGTTATGTACCGATAATGAATATCTCACCGGCCAGATAATCACTCTTGATGGCGGGTGGATATGATCAGTATTAAGTTTTAATAAAGCTTGCAGAGCTTATGATCTTAACTCTGCAGGTTTTTGTTTTTTGAATTTCAATCATTGCTCTCCAATGACTTATAAACAACTGCTGCAAGTGCTCCGCCTGCAAGAGGGCCTACTATGAATACCCATAAACTCTTAAGTGCATCTCCTCCTGCAAATAAAGCAGGTCCGATACTTCTTGCGGGGTTAACAGATGTTCCCGTAAGTCCGATTCCGAGAATGTGCACAAGAGTAAGTGTAAGACCTATAACGATCCCTGCAAATGAGCCATGTCCGGCTTTCTTAGAGGTTACTCCAAGTATTGCAAGAACAAAGATGAAGGTAAGTACTACCTCTACAAGTAATCCTGCAACGGGATTTCCATTGACACCTGCAAGTCCGTTAGAGCCATAGCCTCCTGTCATATCCTTAACTCCTCCGAGTCCGAATATTGCAGCAAGGATAGCTGTTCCGACTACGGATCCAAGGATCTGTGATACTACATAGCATCCGAATTCCTTTGCTTCCATACCGCCGCTTAAGAAAACTCCAAGCGAAACAGCCGGATTGATGTGACAGCCGGAAATATTTCCAATGCTGTATGCCATTGCAACGATAGTAAGGCCAAATGCAAGTGCGGTCAGGATATATCCGCATCCCGATCCTGCATCACACCCTACGAGCATAGCGGTTCCACATCCCAAAACCACCAAAACACAAGTACCGATCAATTCAGCGATGTATTTTTTCATCACTATTTCCTCCCTCATTTTTTTATTTTATTTTAACTCAGCCGGAGTAATACTCCGACTGATTAAAATACTGTGGTAATACGATATTACTGATTGTTTGCCGTAAATCCTTCTACAAGCCAGGGATTCATCGGATTAATGTCTGTCGGGTCCCATCCTCTGTTTGCGGATGCGGGATCGATCATTATGGATTCGGGTTTTCCGAGCTCTCCGACATTTACAGGATCGTCATAGACTACGACCGATGTTCCTTTTTTACAATTATCATATATCCATTTGGCATCTGCTACCGAAAGCCTCACACACCCAAGTGATGCCGCATTTCCAAGAAGATTGTACTGATCCCATTCAAGGGTTCCGGGATTCTTTGCAAGATAGGGAACAGAATGGAACAATATCTTATTATTGAACCTTACCGCATATCTTCCGTATGTTCCGTCAACCATGAGTCTCCAGTCATAATAAGCTGATGTCCTAAAAAATCCTGTAGGGGTCTCATGTCCCGCTCTTCCCGTGGAGCAGGTCATTGCCTTTACCGGTGTCTCTGTTCCGTCAGCTCCCAAAAGCTTTACGGTAACACAGTTTGCCGCACGGTTAACGTAGATTATAAAATTGGGCCTTAAATCCGCAGCATTAACATTCTGTGCCATAAATCCCATACTGACGAACATTACCGCCATTATGATTGCAAAAAATCTTTTAACTGTCTTCAAAACTTTTCTCCTATCAAATACAATACCAATAAGTTACCGAGTTACCAGACCCCTTTTCATTACCTTGCCCTCCCAAGGTCCTGTCAAAAAATAATAGCATAACTTTTAGGAAATAACAAGAATTTAAGAATGCTTTTGTTATCTCTTAATTTAGGCTATTTCTTTGCAAATGTTATCTCTTCATGAGTTCCCTTGCCTCGCGGAAGCTTATATTTTTTTCATCGGCGAGCTTTGCAAGATCATCATATTCGTACTTTGAGCGGCTTACTCCGTATCCGTGAGAATCCTTTCTGTGAATTATCCTGTCATCGGATACAACCTCCTGAAGCTCTCTCTTAAGGATATATCTTTCGTATTTTGTCTCTCTGATCCCGATCGTTGTTGTATGCTTAAAGATAGCTTTGGCTACCTCTTCCTTATTGCTCTCGTTGCAGAGTACGTTAAACAGTATTCCCTGACGTGATTTCTTCATACCGACACTTGTCGTGTATACCTCCAGTGCTCCTGCCTCGAATAACTTTTCATAGGCATAGCCCACTTCTTCTCCGGTCATATCGTCAACATTACAGGAAAGACCTATTACCCGGTCCTGAATATCCTCTGTCTCTCCGTAAAGTATCCTTAAGCAGTTGGCTGCCTCAAAGTCCTTCCTGCCCATTCCGTAACCTATCTTATCTATGGACATTACGGGCATTTCACCAAATTCGGTTGCAAAATACTTAAGGAGTGCGGCTCCTGTCGGGGTACACAGCTCTCCTTTAATGCTTCCGCCATATATCGGTAAGCCTTTAAGAATATATGCGGTTGCAGGCGCAGGTACAGGCATTATGCCATGTGCACATTTTACCTGACCGCATCCCACATGTATCGGTGATACTATAACTTTATCGGGACTTAATTTATCCATCGCAAGACAGACTGCTGTGACATCTGCTATAGCATCCATCATCCCTACTTCGTGAAAGTGGATCTTTGTTACATCTGTTCCGTGCACGTGGCTTTCCGCTTCTGCGATTATCTTATATACGTTAAGCACGTCCTTCCTGACTTTTGCCGGTATGCTTAAGGAATTAACGATATTTTCTATGTCGGTCATGCCTGCGTGGTGGTGGGCATGATCTCCATGGTTGTGGTGATCGTGATCATGCTCTTCGTGATCATGGTGGTGGTCTTCATGGTTGTGGTCTTCTCCGTGATGGTGGTCGTGGTCGTGGTGACCTTCTTCTTCATGTGCGTGAGCTTCGTGGTGACTTTCTCCATAATGGTGGTCATGCTCATGCTCTTCTTGTGCATGTTCATGTACTTCTGTATGGTGGTGGGCATGAGCTTCTTTAACATCCTCGGAGATCTCTTCTACTCCATCTACCTTTACAA
Organism: Lachnospiraceae bacterium; assembly: GCA_024687745.1. GTDB lineage: Bacteria > Bacillota > Clostridia > Lachnospirales > Lachnospiraceae > UBA2868. Next base: position 181 of record JAILEM010000196.1, on the reverse strand, counting down.
CAAAATGTGTTCCCTTAATACCGCATTTTATGACATCCTTTGCTTCAAATGTAACTCCGGGTATTCCTGATGCCTTAAGCTCATTCATGAAAGAATAATTATCCTCAAGAAGCTCATATAAAGCAGCTGTGAACATATCTCCCGCAGCCCCCATGCTGCAATCAATATACAATGAACTCAT
>JAILEM010000184.1 GCA_024687745.1 Lachnospiraceae bacterium | reverse complement strand
TGCTTGATATGGGAGTTGACTGCTTTAAGACGGACTTTGGTGAGAGAATACCGATAGATGTTGAATATTTTAACGGTGCAGACCCGGTATCCATGCATAATTACTATACATATTTATATAATGAGGCTGTTTTCTCCCTGCTAAAAGAAACAAAGGGCGAGGGAGAAGCTGTGCTTTTTGCAAGAAGTGCAACTGCAGGCTGCCAGAAATTCCCTGTACACTGGGGTGGTGACTGCTCAGCCAATTATCCTTCCATGGCTGAGACCTTAAGAGGAGGTCTTTCCTTTGCAATGTCGGGATTCTCCTTCTGGAGTCATGACATTTCGGGCTTTGAGCTTACCGCATCTCCCGATCTTTATAAGAGATGGTCGGCATTCGGACTGCTTTCCACACATTCAAGACTACATGGATCCACAAGCTACAGGGTACCCTGGGCTTTTGATGAAGAAAGCTGTGATGTTGTAAGGTTCTTTACAAAGCTTAAATGTACCCTCATGCCCTATATCTATTCCATGGCGGTCAATGCCCATGATACAGGCACACCGGTCATGAGACCCATGATATTTGAATATATTGATGATCCGGCCTGCAGATATCTTGACATGCAGTATATGCTCGGAGATTCTATCCTTGTAGCTCCCGTGTTCAATGATAAGGGAAGGGTTGATTATTATCTTCCAAAAGGGAAGTGGACCCATCTTATCACGGATGAGAAGCGTGAGGGAAGAAGGTTTTATACGGATACATATGATTATTTTTCGCTGGGACTCTATGTCCGTCAGGATTCGATCATTGCCAGGGGAAGAACGGATAACAGGCCCGATTATGATTATGAGAAGGATACGGTTCTTCATATTTATGAATTGTCCGACAATACTGAGTGCTCCTGCGTGATCGTTAATAAAATGGGAGCTCCCTCCTGCAGGATATGCGCAAAGAGAGAGGGCTTTAAGATAGTCATAAAGTCGGATTCCGATATGGATTCCATGTCCGCTGTGCTTCATATTGAGGGCGTGGACAAAAAGGAGCACAGATTAAGCGGCAGGGAAGTGACGATAGAGATCTGATGGTCACGGAAAGAATATATATAGACAGAAATAATATAGATAAAAAGCTGCTTGAGAGGGCGGGAAAGGTGATAAGGGAGGGCGGACTTGTCGCATTTCCGACAGAGACTGTCTATGGTCTTGGCGGTGATGCCCTAAACAGGGATTCCAGTGCAAAGATCTACAGTGCCAAGGGAAGACCGTCGGATAATCCCCTTATAGTACATATATGCAGATATGAGGATATCCACGTGATAGCCTCTGATATAAGTGATATGGCAGTAAAGCTTGCAGAAGCTCTCTGGCCCGGTCCCATGACTATGATCTTTAACAGAAAAAGCATAGTCCCGAAGGAGACCACGGGAGGGCTTGATACCGTTGCCGTCAGAATGCCGGGTGATGATGTGGCTCTTGGTTTTATAAGAGCTGCGGGAAATTTTATTGCCGCACCGAGTGCCAACAGCTCGGGACGTCCCTCGCCTACAAGCGCCGACAGGGTCATTGAAGATCTTGGCGGAAGGATAGACATGGTGATCGATGCGGGAAGATCGGATATAGGTCTCGAATCCACGATAATCGATATGACATCGGATGTTCCCATGATACTGAGACCGGGATTCATAACCGGGGAAACTGTCGAAAGGATCTGTGGAAGAGTTGCCTATGATCCTGCCGTATTTGGCAGTGAGAATAAGGGAGTAAGGCCAAGGGCTCCCGGTATGCGTTACAGGCATTATGCCCCAAAGGGAGAGCTCACGGTCATAAGCGGTGAAAGGGACAGGGTAAGATCCTATATAATCGAAAGGACCGCAGAATGCAGAAGTAATAATGTAAGGACCGGAGTCATGATAGCGGAAGATGACGATGAATGGGTGGAGAGATATAAAAGCACCTCAGACCTTGTGATAAATATAGGAAGTGCTCTGGATGAGGATAAGATAGCGGCAAATCTGTATGAGGCTCTCAGAGAGTTTGATGACAGAGAAATAGAAGAGATATATTCGGAGGAATTTAATACAAAAAGGCTTGGACAGGCAATAATGAACAGGCTTTTAAAGGCTGCGGGGCACAAGGTCGTAAGACTCTGAGGATAAGGAGGAAGAGCAGGTTTTTGACATAGCTGTCCATAAAGTTTATTATAAAAAATGAAAAGCATCGGAGGAGACAGGAATGAAGATAGCAATAGGAAGTGACCACGGTGGGTACGCCATTAAGGAGATCATTAAAACCCATCTCATTGAAGCGGGCCATGAGGTTGACGATAAGGGTTGTTTCAGCCTTGATTCGGTTGATTATCCTGAATACGGACTCAAGGTGGCAAAGGCCGTGGCATCAAAGGAAGCCGACAGAGGTGTGGTCCTATGTACCACAGGTATAGGGATATCCATAACGGCAAATAAGGTTAAGGGTATAAGGGCAGCGCTTTGTTCCGACGTTGTTTCCGCAAGACTTACAAGAGAGCATAATGATGCAAACGTTCTTGCACTGGCCGGGGGAATGATCGGCCCGATACCTGCAGTGGAGATAGTTGATACCTTCATGAATACAGCCTTTTCAAATATGGAAAAGCATGCAAGAAGGATAGCTGAGATAAAAGAGATAGAAGAGGAAAACTGATATTTGAGATACCCGCGGTTAAATGCGGGATAAAGGGAGAGAAAAAGCATTTAAATATATCAAAACAGGAGGAAAATACTATGAGTAAGGTTGTTATAATGGATCATCCTTTGATCAAGCACAAGATCGGATATATAAGGAGGGAAGATACCGGAACCAAGGACTTCAGACAGACTATTGGTGAGATCGCGATGCTTATATGCTATGAAGCCACAAGAAATCTTCCTCTTGCCAAAGTAAACATAAAAACCCCGATCTGTGAGACTACTGTGGAGGAGCTTAAGGGAAAGAAGCTTGCTATAGTACCCATATTGAGAGCGGGACTTGGAATGGTCGACGGCATGCTTACGATGATCCCGACAGCCAAGGTCGGACATATAGGATTATACAGAGATCCCGAAACGCTCAAGCCGGTCGAGTATTACTGCAAGCTGCCTGCGGATTGTGATGAAAGGGAAGTATTTGTAGTGGATCCCATGCTTGCTACCGGAGGTTCAAGTGTTGCCGCTATCAGGATGCTTAAGGAAAAGGGATGCAAAAATATCCACTTTATGTGCATAATCGCTGCTCCCGAGGGAATAGAGGAGATGGAAAAGAATCATCCGGATGTGGATCTCTATATCGGTGCCCTTGATGAAAAGCTTAATGATCACGGTTATATTGTTCCCGGTCTCGGAGATGCCGGAGACAGGATATTCGGAACAAAATAGGAGATGGTTCGATGAGTGACAAGAGAAAAGACTATATCTCATGGGATGAGTATTTTATGGGGATAGCCAAGCTTTCGGCCATGAGATCAAAGGATCCGAACACACAGGTCGGAGCCTGTATAGTAAGCGATGACAACAAGATAATGTCCGTAGGATATAACGGTTTTCCAAAGGGCTGTTCTGATGATGATTTCCCCTGGTGCAGAGAGGGGGATCCTCTTGAAAATAAATATTTTTATTCAACACACAGCGAGCTCAATGCGATCCTTAATTACAGGGGGGGATCCCTTGAGGGAGCAAGGCTTTATGTTACTTTATTTCCCTGCAACGAATGCGCAAAAGCGGTTATACAGTCGGGGATCAAAACCATAGTCTATGATAATGATAAATATAAGGCGACTCCTTCGGTGATAGCCTCAAAAAGAATGCTGGATTCCGCAGGAGTGCGCTATTATCAGTATGAACATACAGACAGAAAGGTAGAGATCGTTCTGTGAAGTATTATATCAGCAGAAAAAAAAGAATACTGAGCGGACTGCTTGCGTTTATCATGAGCGGACTCATACCGGTATCTGCCTACGCTGCCATTACAAATGAAAAAATAGAAGAGACCTCTGAAAAGATAAAGATGGCAGAGGAGCTTAAGAAGGAGACTGAAGCCCAAAAGCAGGCTATAGACGAGAAAAAGGATAATCTGGAGGAACAAAAGAGCGAGCTTCAGAATTATCTTACCAGTCTGAACGATAACCTGGAGAGCATAAGCGATAACCTTGATGCCATAGAAAACAGGATATCCGGAAAGGAAGCCGAGATAACTCTCACCCTTCAGGATATCGAGGAGGCAAAGGGTGAGGAGGAGAGACAGTACGATCTGATGAAAAAACGCGTCAGATATATGTATGAAAAGGGTGACATGAGTCTACTTGAGACCTTTGCAGCAGCAAGCAGCTTTGCCGATTTTCTCAATAAGGCGGAATATGTGAGCAAGGTTGAGGCCTATGACAAAAAGATGTTTGAGGAGCTTGTTTCCATAAGAGAGGATATCGAGGAAAAAGAGGCGGTTCTTGAGGGAGAGAAGCAGGAGCTTGACGGTATGAGGCAGGAGGTGCTTGACGAACAGGATAAGGTCAGCGCTCTTGTTACCTCGACATCGGGTTCTTTAGCAGAAACCACCGGAGCGATAACTGCAGCGGAGATGGAGCAGAATGCAAAGGAGGCTGAGATAAAGGCACAGGAAGAAAATCTTGCCGCCCTGAAGAAACAGCTTGCCGAAGAGCAGGCGATGGCTGCAAGAGCTGCAAAAATGGCATGGAGAGATGTTTCCGAGCTGACCTTTGAAGAGGGCGACAGGGATCTTTTGGCCTGTCTTATATACTGTGAAGCAGGCTCTGAACCCTATACCGGTCAGGTTGCGGTTGGAGCTGTTGTTATAAACAGGATGAGATCCGCCGCATATCCCAATACAATGGTTGGGGTTATCTATCAGAACAGGCAGTTCAGTCCGGTTGCAAGCGGACGTCTTGCCACAAGGCTTACGCTCGGAGCCAGTGAGCAATGCTATAAGGCTGCCGATGAAGCCATGAAGGGCTCTACGCCTGTCGGAAACTGTCTGTATTTCAGGACTGTCATACCTGAGATAAACGGACAGATCATAGGCGGTCATGTATTCTACTGATCGTTTGAAGAATATTTTTCGATGATCCCGGTCAGATCCTTAAAGTGGCCGTTATATATTATGTTTAAAAGGGAATCTAAGGAACGCAACAGTCTTATACACTGTTCTTTGGTAATGCTTCCGACTGAGATCGCATCTGCGACCTCATCAACATCAATGACCCTGACGCTGTTATCGGGATAGATAACAACATCAGCGAGCAGATCGGTAAATAAATAAGAATCATCCTCAGGATCAAAGACGTGTTCCACTATATCGCAGTACCAGTATAGAAGTGAACCGTCTTTTTTCATGAATTTGCTTACCTTATAACCTTCGTTCAGGAAATAACAGGATAAGCCGTGGTGAAGGTCAGTTTTTGGCTTTAAAGTGTTCCACCTCGTGACTATTATCTTATCGTCAATGAACAATATCTCGTCATCCTTTAAGGGGATGCACTCCGGGGGGATTATTCGTTTTCTGAAAAGCTTGATGTTTTTATTATCCATTTAACACTCCGGCTTACCTGAAACGGTATATTGTATTTATTGTTCATTATAGCACATCATACTTAAAAGTCTATGAAATAAGTGGACTTTCGGCATGATTGTTGTTATAATACTTTCGTTGGATCAGGGAAAAACCGTGTAGCTTTACCGGAAAGGAAGCGGCATGTGAAGTATAAAAGAGAAGTTTACCAGTCACTGACATTGATATTACAGTTTGGAATCAATATGCTGGTCCCTATTTTTTTATGCACCTTTATAGGGATCTTTATTGATAAAAAGCTTGATACTTCCTTTGTTTTCATCATTATGTTTTTCCTTGGCGCCATGGCCGGGGCAAGAAATGTATATATAATGGCAAAAAGGATATACGAAAAGCCGTCCGGGACAAGGGACATCAAAGGCGCACATATAACGGAAGGCTATGAACCGGAAGATGATCATGAGTCTGATAAAGAAGAATGATACACTGAAGGAAGTTCTCACCGGCATTTTGATATGGTGGATACTATGGCAGATCGGCCTGTTCATATACAGAAAGGATCTGTTCTACAATTCCCTGGGACTCTTTGTGGGGATTATATCTGCCGTATTTTATATTATAAGTCTTTACAGATCCATAGTCGGGTCGCTTGATTATGATGAGAAGGGTGCGATGGCCTTTGCCAGGAAAAAATACATCTTCAGATATCTGGCGGTATGTATTGTTTTTGTGGCAACTGCTTTATCAGGAGCGGGTAATATCCTCCTTTGCTTTGCAGGAATACTTTCCGTGAAGACAGGAGCCTATATGCAGCCCTTTGTAAGAAAATATATATATAAGATAACAGATCCTCCGGGAGAACCTTTAGAGGAGGATGAAGAAGAATTTGCGGAGACGGATGCTTCCGCACAAAATAATCATGAAAGGGGTGAGAGGATAAATTGAACGGAAACGTTTTGCTTTTGGCAAATGACCCTGATTTTATGATCAAGGGAATATTCTCTTATAACCTGTTTGGTAACACAGTGTGGATCACTACCACCCATGTCAGCATTCTGATAGTGATGATCCTGTTACTTACATTTTCGGCCGTTGTACATTCAAAATTAAAAAAGCTCGATCCGTACAAGGCCCCTCCCATGCTTGTCAATATTGCCGAATACATAGTTGAATTTGTCAATAATATGGCCGAGGGCGTTATGGGTAATAAGGCGGCCAAATTCTTTAATTATATTGCAACTATAGCAATATTCATTCTGATCAGTAACATTTCGGGACTTCTTGGCTTGAGACCTCCCACGGCGGATTACGGTGTAACCTTCCCTCTCGGAGTGATCTCGTTTTGTCTTATTACCTTTAATAAGTTCAAATGGCAGAAACCGATCGGAGTTCTTAAAGGTCTCTGTGATCCCTGGCCCTTCTGGCTTCCCATAAATCTTATAGGAGACTTTGCGGTTCCGATCTCGTTATCGTTGCGTCTTTTTGCCAATATCCTTTCGGGAACGGTAATGATGGCACTGTATTACGGATTGCTGCCCTTCTTTGTAAAGATAGGTATCCCGTCCGCATTACATGTATATTTTGATCTCTTTTCGGGAGCGATCCAGACATATGTATTCTGTATGCTTACCATGACATACATTTCGGATGCCATAGGAGACAATTAATATTGTATTATCAATTATTATCAGTATAAATTAAGGAGGAAATATTTATGAACATTTCAGGAGTAGAGTTTATTAAGGGCTGTTCAGCAATTGGAGCGGGACTTGCTTTGATAGCAGGTATCGGCCCCGGTATCGGCCAGGGTATTGCGGCAGGTCATGCAGCATCGGCTGTAGGAAGAAATCCCGGAGCAAAATCAGATGTTACCTCGACCATGCTTCTTGGTCAGGCCGTTGCGGAGACAACAGGACTTTATGGACTGCTTGTCGGAATGATACTTATTTTCGTTCAGCCTCTTGCAAAATAAAAAACGCTAATATCATTGAAAGGAGGCAGACACTTGGAACCATTATTTAATGCTGTGCTGCTAAGTAACACAGGAGAAACGATGGAACGATTGTTTGACTTGGATTTTCAGCTGCTTCATGATGCGGCCTGGTCTGCACTGGCAGTTTTTATCCTTTTCCTTTGCATGTCTTATCTGCTCTTTAATCCCATAAAGGATCTTTTAAAGAAGCGTCAGGAGAGGATAGAGAGCGATCTGAGTTCTGCAGCCAGTGACAAGGAAGCTGCGGCTGAGCTTAAGACTTCTTATGAGGAAAAGATAAGAAATATAGAGAGAGAATCCGAGGAGCTTCTCTCCGAGGCAAGGAAGAAAGCGATCGCCAACGAAAACAGGATAGTAGCCGATGCAAGAGAGGAAGCTTCAAGGATCATAGATCAGGCAAGAGAAGAAGCAAGGCTGGAGAAACAGAAGGCTTATGATGAGATGAAGACTGAGATGATACAGATAGCTTCACTCATGGCAGGAAAGGTCGTATCGGCTAATATAGATACTACTGTCCAGGATAGTCTCATAGAGGAGACCTTAAAGGAAGTAGGTGATAAGACATGGCAAAGCTGATTTCCAGGACATACGGGGAAGCATTGTTTGAGATCGCCGTTGAAAAGAATATGGTGGATGAACTCTATAAAGAGGTTTTGGAGCTTAAGGAAATCCTGAAGGATAATGCCGAATACGAAAGGCTTATGAATCATCCAAAGATACTTAGGGAGACAAAGGAAGAGATCTCGGAATCCGTATTTAAGGGAAGACTCAGTAATGAACTTACAGGTCTTATAAAGATCGTGATCGAAAACAGGAGATACGAACATATCGATTCCATTTTGGATTATTTTATCGAAGCCGTTAAGGAATATAAGAAGATAGGAGTGGCTTATGTAACTACCCCCATGGAATTATCCGACATTCAGAAAAAGGAAGTGGAGGATAAGCTTCTTGAGACGACGGGCTACGATAGAATGGAGATGAGCTATCTTATCGATCCCTCCCTCATAGGGGGAATGGTCATAAGGATAGGTGACAGGGTGGTTGATTCAAGTATCAGATCAAAGCTTGATACCCTTAAAAAAGAGTTGTTAGATATCAGACTTGCAGTCTGAAAGAGGATGATGGCCTAAAAAGGTCATTATGATAATAAAAAGTTGTTTAGAAAGGACACAGATCCATGAATTTGAGACCGGAAGAAATCAGTTCTGTTATTAAGGATCAGATCAGGAGATATGCGGGCGAGCTGGAAATATCAGAGGTCGGGACCGTTATACAGGTTGCCGACGGTATAGCCAGGGTGCATGGACTTGAGAAAGCCATGCAGGGAGAGCTGTTGGAGTTTCCCGGCGATGTATACGGTATGGTCATGAACCTGGAGGAAGACAACGTTGGTGCCGTTCTTCTGGGAGATCATAAAAACATCAATGAGGGAGATACTGTAAAGACTACGGGTAGAGTTGTTGAGGTTCCGGTAGGGGACGCAATGCTCGGGAGAGTAGTTAATTCACTAGGTCAGCCCATAGATGGAAAAGGTCCCATTAATACAGACAAATATCGAAAGATAGAAAGAGTAGCATCAGGTGTTATCACCAGAAAGTCAGTTGATACACCTCTGCAGACTGGTATTAAGGCCATTGATTCCATGATCCCCATCGGAAGAGGCCAGAGAGAGCTTATTATCGGCGACAGACAGACAGGAAAGACGGCTATCGCCATTGATACCATTATCAACCAGAAGGGACAGAATGTTAAATGTATCTATGTTGCGATCGGTCAGAAGGCATCTACCGTAGCATCCATAGTTAAGACACTTGAGGAATACGATGCGATGTCCTATACGACAGTTGTCGCATCAACAGCAAGTGAGCTCGCTCCCCTTCAGTATATCGCTCCGTATTCGGGATGTGCGATCGGTGAGGAATGGATGGAAAACGGAGAGGACGTACTCGTCATCTATGATGATCTGAGTAAGCATGCGGTTGCATACCGTACACTCTCACTTCTTCTTCGTCGTCCGCCCGGGCGTGAGGCTTATCCGGGAGATGTATTCTATCTTCATTCAAGGCTTCTTGAAAGAGCAGCCAGGATGAGTGAAGAATATGGCGGAGGTTCCCTTACTGCCATCCCTATCATAGAGACTCAGGCAGGTGATGTTTCCGCATATATCCCTACCAATGTAATATCTATTACCGATGGTCAGATATATCTTGAAACCGAAATGTTCAATTCCGGATTCCGTCCGGCCGTTAATGCCGGCCTGTCAGTATCCAGGGTTGGTGGTGCGGCTCAGATAAAAGCGATGAAGAAGATCGCAGCGCCGATAAGAACAGAACTTGCGCAATACAGAGAGCTTGCTGCTTTTGCGCAGTTTGGATCCGAGCTTGATGCTGATACAAAGGAGAAGTTAGCACAGGGTGAAAGGATCAAGGAGGTTCTTAAACAGCCCCAGTATAAGCCTATGCCTGTAGAATTTCAGGTGCTTATAATCTACGCTGTTACAAGGAAATATCTTTTAGATGTTCCTACAGAGAAGATAGTTGAGTTTGAAGAGCAGTTCTTTGATTACATAAAGACCAATTATCCCGAGGTTCCCGCATCGATCAGGGATACGAAGGAATTGTCAAAGGAAGCGGAGGATAAGCTTATTAAAGCTCTTAACGATTTTAAGGCTGACTTCTTATAGGATAAGGCCAAAAAGTTTGCTTAAAAAAGGCGAAAGGTTCAGGTGATGTTTTATGGCATCAATGAGAGACATCAAAAGAAGAAAGGTCAGTATACAGAGTACACAGCAGATCACAAAAGCCATGAAGCTTGTTTCTACCGTAAAGCTTCAGAGAGCCAAGAACAGGGCTGAGAATTCAAGAGCATACTTTCAGAGTATGTATGAGACCGTTACAGGTATAATGAGAAGATCCGGTCATATCGATCATCCCTATATGCAGCCTAACGGTTCGGATAAAAAGGGCGTTGTGGTCGTAACCTCGAACAGAGGTCTCGCCGGAGGTTATAACTCAAATATCGTCAGGCTTATAACAGGTACGGAATGGGATAAAGAGGATATTTCACTCTATACTATCGGTAAAAAAGGAAGAGATATCTTAAAGCGCCGGGGATATAACGTTGTGGATGACAGATCCGATGTTATAGAGGAACCGATATATGCCGATGCCATTGAGCTTTCCGAGGATCTGCTCAGGGCATACAGGGATGGTGAGATAGGTGAGATTTATATTGCCTATACCAATTTCAAAAATACGGTTTCCCATGTTCCCACCCTCTTAAAGCTCCTTCCTGTGGATGTTGAGTCTACCGCCGAGGAGATAGAGGATATAAAGAGTGATGAAGTGTCACAGAAGCAGGCTCTTATGAACTACGAGCCTGATGATGTGGATGCTCTGGATATGATCATTCCCAAATATGTTACAAGCATAATCTACGGAGCTCTTATACAGGCTGTGGCAAGTGAGAACGGTGCCAGGATGCAGGCCATGGATTCGGCAACAAGTAATGCGGAGGAGATGATAGGAAGTCTTGAACTGCAGTATAACAGGGCAAGACAGGGACATATCACTCAGGAGCTTACTGAGATCATAGGCGGTGCAGAGGCTCTGAACGCTTAGCCTTGCAGGATATTTTGAATAAGAACAGGCAAATTATTTTATAAAGGAGAGAATAAAGTGGCAGATAATAATGTAGGTAAGATCACTCAGGTAATAGGTGCCGTACTTGATGTAAAATTTACAGGCGGTGAGCTTCCTGAAATAAATGAAGCCATTTCTGTTAAAAGAACAAATGGTGAGGATCTGGTCGTCGAGGTTGCCCAGCATCTGGGTGATGATACGGTAAGGTGTATCGCCATGGGACCGACAGACGGACTCGTACGAGGCATGGATGCAGTTGCCACAGGCGGACCTATAAATGTTCCTGTAGGAGAGAATACACTCGGAAGGATATTTAACGTCCTTGGTGACCCCATTGATAATAAGCCGGCGCCCGAAGGAGTAGACAGATATCCCATACACAGAAAGGCACCAAGCTTTGAAGAACAGTCAACATCTACAGAGATGCTTGAGACAGGAATTAAGGTAGTCGATCTGCTCTGCCCTTATCAGAAGGGTGGTAAGATCGGACTCTTTGGAGGTGCCGGAGTCGGAAAGACGGTGCTCATTCAGGAGCTTATCCGTAATATAGCAACAGAGCATGGCGGATATTCCGTATTTACCGGCGTTGGAGAGAGAACCCGTGAAGGTAATGATCTTTATCATGAA
>JAILEM010000163.1 GCA_024687745.1 Lachnospiraceae bacterium | reverse complement strand
TTATGGATTTTGATGTTCCGTTTAAAGGAAATGTGAATGTGAGCATATCTGGAGAGAAAAAGTGAAAATAAAGGTGATATATATAGTTATAATAGCATTAAGTATTATTTTCATTGTAATGGGGTTATATTCCAATGGTTTTTTTAAGGGTGAAAAATTGGTGTATAAAGGTGTTGATTATGTGGGAGCTGATGGGGATTATATAAAGGATACTCTAATTGGTAAAACTAGGGATGGTTGGAAACTTTATTCAATCAAGGGTGATAATAATAATTATTATATAGTTGCAAAAGGAAATCGCGATGAGTTTTTATACGTCAAGGAAAGTTATTCACGTAAAATAGATAAGATAGAAGCAATTTGGTTTGGGGATAATAATGGCCATTATACAGAAAATGAAGAAATAATAGATTATATGAAGAGTTTATTAAAAAAGAAGAGTACACATAAATATGATATAAACCTAAATGAGTATGAGAATGGTTGGCAAAATATTTATGGAAAGTATGCTGAAGATCCTGTAGCAAGAGTAATAGCTTATGTTATTCCTTATGGAGATAATGTTTTGTTGTATTGTTTTGAGGATAAAAGGGCAGTTGAACTGTCAGATGATGAATATAGATTAATTATTCAGTATTCTAAATGATTTTTATTTGTGAGGAATAAGGGATGGTAATAGTTGTGAAGCCTATTTTAAAAAGACGCGGAGAACCGTAATGATGATGCATATAGCGTTACTAGGCGAAATGAAGTTTCTTCCTGGGGCAAAGACATAAAACGTTCACCAGACACTTTGGGCGCTAAGTGGTTGGGGTATTAGCGGTATCGGTTACGCGCCATGCGTTCTCACAGCTGAGTCACGTGGTATTAACCCCAATCGACAAAAAAGTTGCTTATCTGTCACCATTATGTTTGATTACTCCTAAGACAGCATGGGGTGTTCTTACTATAAACAATAAGATGAGAATCTGTTCGATAATCGAGCAATGATGAAGTCACCGGAGACATAGTCGATTTTTAACTTTCAGCATAACTGACGATAGGGGAACATATGAATTGGTAACCTGATACACTTTGAATGTGCTGCCAGAAAGTGGTCGGAATCAAAGTATCTGGATACTAAAAGATCATTCGGGGAAAAACTTGGCGGAGTCTGGTTCATTTATGATACTCCTGAAAGCAAACAAAATACAGAGGATAATATTCAAAGAATGACGGAGTTGATGATCCGGTATGGACAATAAAAGAAAAAAATACAAGCCAGTCAGGCAATCAAACACGATTTTTGCAATTATCACGGGGGTATTCTTTGGCATTGGTACAACATTAAATGTGATAGGAGAGGAATATCCGTATATTATAATTCCGTTTGCATGGGTGATATGTGCATTGCCTTTGGTATATTGTCTATCCTATAGTAATAAATTGGAGGCTTTCAAGGCAAATGGTATTTGTATTCCAGGTCACATTATAGGAGCATATGAACAACATCCTGGCCGTGGACCGAGTATTTATTATTTGAAAATAGCTTTTTTTGAGGATGGAGACAAAGTATTATGTACACAAGGGTATTATAAAGATCCTAATTTCATATTGGCTGATACCAAATGTAATGTGTATAAATGGAAGGGGAAATATTTGGAGGCTGATTTTAATACTATATGTATAGGGGAAAAGCCCAAAAACCTAAAAATATATGCTGGAAGTACAGGCCCATTTTTTTCTTTTAAAATAGGAAAGGTAACGGATAGAAAAAACACGCTGTAAAGTGGGGAGAGAATGTACTCAAAACAGAGGATAATATCCAAAGAATGACGGAGTTGATGATTCGTTATGGTCAATAAAAGAATGAAATTTAAGCCAGTCAGGCAATCCAATGCTGTTTTTGTGCTTATAATAGATATTTTTTTTGGGGGATTGGCTACGATGATTTTATTTTTATCAGATTATCCGAAAATCATAATTCCCTGTGTATGGGCGGCATTTGCATTGCCTTTGGTATATTGTTTATCCTACAGTAAGAAACTGAAGGCTTTTAAGCAAAATGGTACATGTATTCCCGGATGTATTATAGGAGTATATGAACAGATTTCTAGCAGTGCTCCTAATGTGTATTATTTGAAAATAGTTTTTTTTGAGGATGGAGATAAAGAATTATGTTCACAAGGCTATTATAAGGATCCTAACCGTACATTGGCTGATACCAAATGTAATGTGTATAAATGGAAGGGGAAATATTTGGAAGCTGATTTTAATACATTGTGTAAAGGGGATCATCCAAAAGTTAAGATAGATCCATATACCTTAGGCCCATTTTTTTCTTTTAAAATAGGTAAGGTGACAGAGGAAAAAAATGATTATTAACTGATTTTAGCGGAACTGTGTACAAAGCATACAATAGAGCATAATCAGATTATTGCTCGATAGGCATTAGCCAGAAACGGTATGTGTTGAAAAGGTAAGGTGCCGCCAGAATGAGGAAGTATGCATAGCTGAGAAATTTCCAGAGTTGTCATACGTACATTGACATGTAATTATTCGTTTAGCAGAAAAGTTGCGAACAAGAACCGGAGATCAATTCCCACTCGAATTTATTATATTCGGAGAAGTTGTCTCCGAAAGAAAAAGCAACAAAGAAATTATCCGGATCGGTTTATTTGAGAGACAGAGCATGTTAGAAGCTTTTTTTACAATCTTATATTTTGGCATTCCGTTATTTGTTATTTCCTCTGTTGTTCTCTATATCAGAAAACGCTTAGGGGCGAAAGAGGAAGGACGGGTTGTAAACCGGGCATATACAGTTATGCTTGCCATAAGTCTGTTTATTGTAGGAATGGTTCTTTTTGGGATTTATGTAATAGAACATGATCCGGCAGTTCAGGAAACCAGGATCAGCTATGATACTCAGTTGGCGGATTCCGTGCATGCTGCTGTATTGATGGCTATGTCAGATCAACAGATAGCAGGGAAAAAAGAGTATAAAGAAGATTTAGAAACGCTGAAGAATGAAACAGATATTACACAATTTCATGAGAATGAAAATTGCATATTGGACGGGGCAGCCGGAATCCTTGGGGTGAAAGATATGCATGAGTTAAGAGGCAAGATCAGATCAAAAGGTGCAACAGGAAGCATACTGGTAAAGGTATATGGAATAGATCAGGTGCAGGTTGTGATTGAAGGAACAGACAATGGACTAAACGGAGAGGAGATAATGATCAGGTAAAGGCGGTGTCTAAGATGATGGGACACTCAATGGAGATTATCACCATGGATGTATATGGGGATAATAAAGGGATATCGCTATTGATATTTTAATTTGTATATTAATGTTTTTTCCAAAATGGTGTTGGTTGTTTTCGCATACTCCGGTTTGGCAAAATCATCCACACCAAACAGCTAGGCTTATAATCGGAGGATTATATTATGTCATCAGCAGTTTTTATTCTTTCCTTTGTTTTATGTTGTGATGCTGGTTGGATACGAATTCTTACGAATTATACCAACAATTATTTTGTAATCGATAATGGCATTTGCCAAAAAAAGAGAAATAATTGGGACCTTAAATAGTACTCTTCATTTTAATGGCTTATTTAAATATGAAATTGCAGGTATAAAATATGAGAATGTAGGCAATCTGAATTGTGGTATATATAAACACTTTTTAGGAACGTACACTTGTTGTAAACCTGGTAAAACATGTCGTTTATTTGTAAATAATTTTGATTATAACGTTGTGTGTCCATACTCTGATAGATTATATTTATATATCAAGATAGCAATCATTAATATATTCGTAGCGTCCTATTTCATTTCTACATATATTGAATATTTGAGATGTCTATGATGATAAGCAGAGTGAATTTTACATAAAATATAAGGATGTTATCGGTTTGGGGATTCATCCGAATATGTTAGAAGGGTATTTTGATACCTGGGGAGTAACATATTATGGACCAAACCGAATTAGAGATATAAAGGAACGCTTGAAGGTGCATAAACCTGAAGAGTACGAAGTCTTGATAGATTGACTTGAAGAAGCAGAAAAACATAACGGATTTTATGCCTTTGGAGTATAGGAAAAATGAGATCTAATCACGAACCGGAAATGCGATTCTGGATGGCGCTGTATGGAAAGAATATTGATTTGGCCGGGATTGAGGAGTTGCTCCATATAAAACTCGATAATAATCGTATCAATGTACCGGACGA
>JAILEM010000152.1 GCA_024687745.1 Lachnospiraceae bacterium | reverse complement strand
GGGAACTGATCTATTGCGCAAATTCTCGAAGGCATATAGCCTTGGGCCAAGAATATTTCCAGGTCTCTTTGAAGACTTGTCGGCTTACATGAGATATAGAGTATATGATCGACTCCAAAGTCTATGATCTTCTTTATAGCCTTGGGATGTATACCGTCTCTTGGCGGATCGAGTATTATTATATCCGGTCTTTCTTTGAGATCATCTATAACCTTAAGTACATCCCCACAGATATATTCGACATTATGTAAACCATTTAATTCTGAATTGGATATGGCGGCCCTTACAGCCTCCTCTACTATCTCAACACCTACAACCTTTTTGGCTATGGGAGCCATGATCTGGGTTATCGTCCCGGTTCCTGAATAAAGATCAAATATCACAGGCTTGTTTTCTCTCTCCCTCTCATCCTGAACATCCCCCTCTGTCTCACTGACCGCGTTGCAGACTATGGTTGACATAATATATTCTCTGGCGGTTTCATATAGCACCTCAGCCGAAAGTGTATTTGTCTGAAAAAAGGAAAAAGGCGTGATCTTAAATCTGAGTCCCGAAAGCTCCTCAAAGAAGTGGTCAGAGCCATACAGTATATCCGTCCTTTCGTTTATAACGGTATCGGCCACGGAATCGTTTATGGTATTTAATATTCCCGCTATTTGGCCCTCAAGCTTTAGAGACAGTAATAACTCTTTATAATCCTCAAGCAGGCTTACAAAGGTACAGGGTGTATCCTTTAGACTCTGTGAAGTGGTTACCAGATCCACAAGGATCTCTCCTGTCTTCTTTGCCTTTCTTATGATCAGATGCCTTAAATATCCTTTATGATCCTTTTTATGATAATAGGGAGTTTCCTTTCCCCGAAAATATGCAAGTGTCTCTGTAAGGATGTCTCTGTAGTCAGAATCTATTATACAGCATTTTTTTACGGAAATGATATCATAACAGCTTCCTACTTTATGTAAACCAAGCTCGAGCTCACCGCCAATACTTGCATCTCCAAAAGAAAACTCCATCTTGTTCCTGTATTCATATTGAATGGGACTTGGTCTGATACCCTCCCAGACATTATCAAGGTCCTCTTTAGACGAAAAAACAGGATAAAGGATATCCTTTACCTGTTCTTCCTTAAGCTTTAGCTGTTTTTCATAGGGGAGGTTTAAGTATGAGCAACCGCCACATGTCCCAAAATGAGGACACATTGCATCAACTTCATCCGGGGACCTCTCAATAACCTCAAGAAGCATCCCCTCTGCTCTTCCTGATCTTTTCTTTGTGACCCTGAACCGTATCCTCTGTCCCTTAACCACACCCTTAACGATACAATATTCAGCATTTACTGCATCGGCTTCTTCTCTCTCACTGTTCTTATCAGGAATATCACCTTCTGCCCTGACAACACCCTTGCCCGGAAACCTTACCTTTTCGACTACACCTGTATATTCCTGTCCTTTTTTCATATATGATCACCTTATATCAATACCTTTCGATCTCTTAAGGATAATTTTCCCTTATGAAAACCTGACCTTATGGCTTTCCATCCAGCTTACAGACCTCTCTGTCATATGTAAGTATACCGTTTACCTCTTCCTCCACATCGGAAAGCTGGGTATATACCGTTGCCGATAAGCCCTTTTCTATCTCAGGGCCGATTATATTCTCCATAAGCCTTTTATATTTCTTCTTTAGCTCTGTGGGATTGGCACTGCCATGATAACCGTACATTTTATTGTACATTATATGGCCTTTTACCTTCAACGGAAAGCCTCCGTATTCAGATATCACTGTTGCCCTGTGAAGACACCACTGTACCCTGAGCTTCATAAAGTAATAGTGCTGACTCCTTATATCACCGCATTCCTGGTCGAACCATCCGCTGGTAGAATCGATTATCCTTGTATCATCGAGTTTTCTCAGTTCCCTGGTAATCCTCTTTGCATCAAACTGTCCCCAGCCCTCGTTGAATATTACCCAGGTTGTGATACATGGATGATCGTAGAGAAGCCTAACCGTGGCCTTCATCTCCTTTTCAAATTCCCTGCGGCCCCTCTCGTCCTTTCTTGATAACAGGGCGTAGCTGTTATCAAAGAACCTGTACCTGACCATATTAAATGCCGTGGCAAGATAGGTAACAAACCAGAAGTGATACGTACTTCCACCGTTTACCATATCCTGCCATACAGACATTCCTATCCTGTCACAGTAATAATAGTATCTGTCTGCCTCTATCTTTAAGTGTTTTCTAAGCATATTATAACCCAGGGATTTCATCTTAAGTATATCGTAAAGAAAGGCCTTATATGAAGGCGGAGTATAGAGACCCTCAGGCCAGTATCCCTGATCCAGTACTCCGTTTTGAAAATAGGGTGCATGGTTCAGACATATCCTCGGATGATTTCTTATATCGTCATCTATCCTCTTTATAAGATTATCCGGATGTTTTGACATTCGTTCTATACTGATATTTCTGAACGCAAAATATCCCGATATCTCATCATTGAAAACTCTCAGCTTAAAATAATACAGATTCGGATTCTCGGGACTCCAGAGCTTCCTGTCTGTCACACTGAAGTCAAAGCAGATGACATTGCCTTTATGTCCTATCTTTTTGGTAAATATCTCTATATCGTCTACACCGTCCCCGTTAAGAGTATCATAGTCGATATCCTTAAATACCTTTGCAAGGCTCTCGGACAACTCCCCTTCACTCTTCTTACATTCCTCTGCATCAAGCAGAGATAATTTATCTATATAAGGCTTCTTAACGTTTATGCTCAGATCCTTTTCATAGGAAAACCTGACACGTCTCGAAATGTTTTCAAATTTTCTGGATCTTGTAACCTTTAATATCTCACCCGGCGAAGACACCTCCGATATATTTAAATTGACCGTTATCTGCATATGCACGATCCCTGTAACAACATCGGTACTTACCTTATAGTTCTTTATATACCTTCTGTTGACACATTCCATCCATACACTCTTCCATATACCGCTCTGCGCGGTATAAAACATACCTCCCCTGTTGAGAAGCTGTTTTCCCCTGCTGTGATAGGATTTTTCCGTTGTATCCTTGACACAGATTATCAGCTCGGCATTTTTATCAAGCGGATGAACATATTTAGAAATATCAACAGTAAAAGGAAGATAACCTCCCACATGTCTGTATACCTGTTTCCTATTTATGTAAACCTTACACATCTGGTCTACCGCTCCAAAATGTATCAGCAGTCTGTTATATTCATTATAATCCTCAGGAAGCTCTATCATCCTTCTGTACCAGAGATATTCATCCGGCTTTAGCTGCCTTGAAACACCGGACAGAATGCTTTCGGGCGAGTACGGTACCAGTATCTTCCCGTTAAAAAATACATCCTCCGGGCTTAAACAGTCGGTTCTTGTAAAGGCATAATCCCATTCACCGTTTAAGTTTACATAACTTTTTCTCTTCATCTGTGGTCTCGGGTATTCGGGAAGAATATTCTCCCTGTCAAATTCCCTGCCCCAGCTTGTAAAAAGCTGATTATAATCCTGCCCCATATTTATAATATCCTTTCTCCGTCATCTATTTCAAATACAGGTATAACATCGATCGTGGCCACCGCCGTGACCCATTTACCGCCTTCATGGATCTTTCCTGTTGCTGCCTCCCTGTAGGAGGATCCCTTGGGAAGATAGACCCTTCTTTCTCTGACACCTGCTTCCATGACAGGAGCAACTATCAGGCGGTCACCGAACATATACTGATCCTCCGCTTTATATGTCTCACTGTCATCAGAATGATCATAAAACATAGGTCTCATCACCGGTGTCCCTGTCTCGCTCGCTTCCTTCATTATCCTTCTTATATAGGGACGAAGTCTTTCCCTTATAAACAGATACTTCTTAAGTATCTCATAGTTTTCTTCCCCGAAGCTCCATACCTCATTATCCTGCCCTGAGGTCAGCTGTCTGACTCCGTTTATAAACTCTTCTTCTCTTTCATGCCAGGGTGACCTCTCACCGTGCATACGAAATACCGGACAGAAGGCTCCGAAGGCAAACCACCTGAGTAAAAGCTCTTTAAAGCCCTCATCCTTGATATCTCCGCCAAGAAATCCTCCTATATCGGATGTCCACCAGGGAATACCTGCCATCCCCATGGACAGACCTGCCTGGAGCTGCTCACGCATCGCCCTGAATGATGAATGGATGTCTCCTGACCATGTAAGTACGCCATATTTCTGTGATCCGGCCCAGGCACACCTGACAAGGCTTAAGACCTCCTCCTCTCCCTCATTTTTAAGCCCTTCATAAAAGCCCTTTGCATACATCAGAGGATATATGTTTGATGTCTGTAGTGCAGGGCCGGCATAGTATCTGTAATTATCGAAATCATAAGGTCCGTACTCCGGTTCCGCCTCATCGAGCCAGAAACACTTTATCCCTTTTTTATAATAGTTTTCCCTGCATTTTTCCCAGACATACTCCCTAGCCTCAGGGTTTGTCGGATCATAAAATACAGTATCCCCCATCCAGGTCATATGGAAGGGTAGTCCCCTGTCTGCCTTGACAAGATACCCTTTTTCATCCATCTCCCTGTAGTTTTCGCTTCTTTCATCTATAGTGGGCCATACCGAAACCACCGTCTCTATGCCCATTTCCCTAAGCTCTCTTACCATCGATTCCGGATCCGGCCAGTCTCTTTTTTCAAACTTAAACTCTCCCTGTCTCGACCAGTGAAAAAAATCGACAACTATGGCATCCATGGGAAGTCCTCTTTTCTTATGCTCCCTTGCCACCTTAAGAAGCTCCTCCTGCGTTCTGTATCTTAGCTTACACTGCCAGTATCCCAAGCCGTATTCAGGCATCATGGGGGCTCTTCCGACTGCCGCCGAATAGTTTTTCTCTATATCTCTGTAGCTGTCCCCGGCCGTGATAAAATAGTCAAGCTTCTTTGTGCTGTATGCTTCCCATTCAGTTACATTTTCCGCAAAGGTAACCCTGCCTATGGCCGGGTTATTCCACAGAAATCCATACCCCCTTGATGAAACAAAGAAGGGTACAGAGCTTTGTGAGTTTCTGTGGCATAGCTCAAGGACAGTTCCCTTCTTATCAAGCTGTTTTATCTGATACTGTCCCATACCAAAGATCTTTTCATCCTCAAAGGCTTCGAATCGTGCTGTAAGTCTATGATCCGTGGTGCCCTGTACAGCCTTAAATTCCCTTGCACTGATCCTTAGCGGAACGCAGTACCTGTTTATCCTGTCTCTGTTACGCCAGAACTCTTCGGTCAGAAGCCTTCCCTCGCTGTTATAATATGATATCCATCCTTCAGAAGATACCCTTGCAGTTATCCTTCCGTTAGTTATGGAACCCTCAGAAGCTTTTATATGATATTTCTTATATTCGTCCTCCTTATACCAGGGGTCAGTAACATCTGCTTCACGGATCTCTATAACCGGCTTCACATCCTTTACCTTCTCAGTCAGAGCCCAGTCATTTTCATCCCTGTCAGGTCCCGGATACATCCTTACCCTCAGAGAATCCTCCCCATGGCATTCTATCACAAGGCTGCTGCCCTTATCATCCACTATCAGCCTGTCATCATCGGTATATATATGCATATTTTCCTCCATGTATCCGTTCAGATAAAGTCTTATCTTATGATTATACACCGTCAGAGATATAAAAGCCAAAAAAACTGACCAGATAAAGATTCCATCTTCCCTAACCGCTGCCACTTATGTATAATTAAAGCAAAATTCTTATATAAAGGTCAAAGGGGAAGAAAATGAAGGTTTTGATAGCGATGAGTGGCGGAGTTGACAGCTCCGTAGCAGCCCTTCTGATGAAGGAAAAAGGCTTCGAATGTATAGGCTGCACGATGCGACTTTACGAAAATGACATGATCGGTAAGGATCTCCTTGACACCTGCTGTTCCCTTGAGAATACGGAGGATGCCAGAAAGGTGTGCGAAAGAATAGGCATTCCATATGAAATATACCATTTTGAAAATGATTTCATTCAAAAGGTTATAGAACCCTTTGTCTCCTGTTACGAAAGGGGTGCCACTCCAAATCCCTGCATAGAATGTAACAGGTCCCTCAAATTTGAGAGACTTTTTGAGGAAATGGAAAAAAACGGCTGTGATCATATAGTTACAGGGCATTATGCAAGGATAGACTATTCAGATGACAGTAAAAGATTTATATTAAAAAAGGCTCTCGATCCCAATAAAGACCAGAGCTATGTCCTGTATTCCCTTACACAGTATCAGCTTAAACATATTCTTTTTCCCTTAGGCGGACTAAGTAAAGACGAAACAAGGGCTATAGCTTCAAGGAACGGATTTGTAAATGCATCCAAACATGACAGTCAGGATATTTGTTTTATTCCGGACGGAAAATATTCTGACTTTCTCGAAAGATACAGAAAAATGAAATATCCGGAGGGAGACTTTATTGATAAGAACGGAAATGTTCTTGGGCGGCACAGGGGCTATGTGTGCTACACGATAGGCCAGAGAAAAGGACTTGGTATCTCGGCAGAGAATCCGCTCTATGTTACAGATATCGATCCTCAAAACAATATCGTCACCCTCGGATCTAATGAGGATCTGTTCAGGACAACGCTGATCGCCGATAAGATCAATCTTATAACGACTGACAGAATAGACTCCCCCCTCAGGGTATCAGCCAAAATAAGGTACAGACAGGCCGAACAGCCCGCTGTCGCTGAGCAGCTTGACGAGGATCATTTAAGGGTGATATTTGAAACTCCTCAGAGAGCGATAACCAAAGGTCAGGCAGTTGTATTATATGATGGAGACACCGTTATAGGCGGTGGTACTATATGCGAAATCCCATAACTGCTATGCTCAGGATAAAAGACATACTTAACAAGATCAGAGCAGGGGGGCGATCATATCATCTGTAAATTAGCATAAGTATTAGCATACAAAGGGGCTGATGTATCATATAAATAATAAGACTGTGCTTACCTATCGTATCAAGAACAGGGATCTTTACCGAGGCAAGCCTTATAAAATCCTTATTATCCGCCACCAGGCAATTTAGCTCATAACCACAGACATAAAGGAATATCCATGGAAAAAAGGGAAAATAATCACTGGATATGAAATTATATTTCGGTAAGCCTAAAGGCGTGAGTATATCATATCTGTACAGAAAAGACGGAAGCTTTATGAGCTTTATAAAGTATATTCCAAGATATCCTCTGTTCATTGAAAATGTCAGTAAAAAAAGACAGGCAGATACTATCAGTACCTTCAGAGGCGAAATACCATCCAAAACCTTTGAGACAGGAAGCATCAATATCATCGCAGCGCCTAAGAAGGTGAGTATCCCATAATAAACCGGTGAAGAAGGCGCAGCTATCATAGTTACTACCGTGACAATGATTCCGCAAAGGCTTACCGACAGTCCTCTTTTAATACAGTTTCTCTGTCCGTATTTCCATACGAAGCCTGACAGAAATATAAATGAGCAGCAGATAAATTGCTGCCAGAGAAAAACAGGAAGCTTATTGGGCCATAAATGATCGCCTCTGTATATAAAAAACAGATCGAAGCAGAAATGATAAACGATCATTACAAGAACAACGAAACCTCTGTATGCATCAAGTAAATGTAACCTTTTTTTATCCGTAATGATATCTCCCCGTATTTGCATAAAAAATATAATTACCGCTAAGATATATCTTCAAAATTATAAATATAATATCAAAAACCCGGCTTAAATACCGGGTTTTTATATCAATCGATCATTCTTCCTCAGCCTTCACCGTCTTCATCCTCAAAGAAATCATCCTCAAAACCGTCTTCATCCTCGTCATCTATATCATCATCAAAATCATCAAGATAATCCGGTGTAAAATAACAGTACAATCCATAAGCAACTGCGGCAAAGGCGATAACAAATACTATTATTCCTATTATAAGACCCCATCTTGTTTTTTTCTTCTCTTCCATCTCAATCTCTTCCTTCTTCTTGATAATCTCTCCAACCTTAGCTGCATTTAAAAGATCATTTGATCTTACCGCATTTAAGAAATCGTTGGATTTTACTGCATTTGTTACTTCACTGGCTTTAGCCTTTCCGATCTCTTCTATGTCCTTTACGGTTTTCACAAATTCCGATATCTTATCCAGATTAAGATTATCAAGATTAAGCTTTTCCAAACCGATATTTCCCAGATTTAATTTGCTCATAATACCCTCACCGCTCCTTTCCGTTTAAATGTATTCCCATACATTTATCCTTGTAAATTAGTTTATCACAATAAACCTACATTTTCTACCATTAAATTTACGGTAAAAAAAATGAGCAAAATAAAACCGGTCCATAAGGACCGGTTTTAAACTATTATTCAAACTCCTGATCAGGGCATTGAATCTAAGATAGCCTTAACCTGATCTCTCTGTGCCTCTGCTGCCTGAACAGCCTTCTCAGCTTCCTGTACAGCTGCAGGATAATTAGGATCACCCTTTGTAAGATCCTTAACTCCGCCAAGGAGCTGCTTGTTGATCCTTACGTTCTCAACACATGCCTTGTAAATCTCATTAACAAAGCTCTTCTTATAGATCTTCTGAGTTGCTACCAACTGAGCATCATACTTTGCAAGCTCGCTTGCCCATGCTGCTGCCTGAGCCTTCTCTGTCTCATACTGTCTTCTCTGCTCTATTCCTGATCTCTTGATCTGATTTGAGAATGCATCTGCCTTAACAGGAACAGCAGCCACAAATGCTATAGCAACAAAAGCTGCTAAAAATCTAACCATACCTTTCATTATAAAATCCTCCTAAATTGATCGATTATCTGATATTACAAGATTAATTACTGAGCATCAAAAGCATCAAGTCTTGCCTTAGCATCATCTCTGATTGCACATGCATCTTCATAATTCTTCTTTGCTTCTTCAAGACCTTCCTGGAAAGTAGGATTAACTCTTACAAGATCTGTAAGTCCGTCAACTACCTGCTTCTTAATTCTTACGTTTTCAATGCTTGCTTTGTAGATCTCATTTAAGAAAGATCTGTTGTATGCCTTCTGTCCGGCCTCAACCTGTGCATGAAGTCTGTCAAGATATGCATTCCATGCATCACTCTGTGCAAGCTCTTTTGCAAGTCTGTTAGCCTGCTCTGTCTCAACTGCCTTAACATACTTAGCGAGGTCATTTGAGAATGCCTCTCTCTGCTTAGCATAAGTAGCTTCCTGCTGAGCCTTCCATGCTTCGCCTCTAGCAACGTTAGCTGCGATCATCTGCTCAAGCCATGCCTTTTCCTGCTCAAGACTTGCAGCCTTTACAGGAACAGCTGCTACGAATGCAATTGTTACAAACGCGATTGCCCACTTATAAAACCCTTTCATCATAAACCTCCTATAAAAAAAATAGTATTATTCAGAATCGCCATGCGACCCCTTACTAAAAATAATATACCATATCTAAAATTTATTTCAACAGAAAATTTCACAAAATTTACACATTTTTATATTTTGCTCAAAAAAGGCCGGGAAAACGGCTGTTTTTTTGTCTGTCTTTTACCCAAAAAGATCCTGTCGGGTCAGAGCTTTATAAGTTTTGCAAAATTCGCAAACATCTTCTTGACTCCGTATGTATCAAAATCCACACTGACCTCATAGTCTCTCTTTCCCTTTTCCAACGCAAGGACTGTTCCGTCACCGAATTTGATATGCTTAACCCTGTCACCCGGTACATAGTCAGGCTTCTCAAAGGTGTTCACAAGATCAGCTCCCCTTGTTATCATACCCGTTGCCCTGGGTTTACTCTTTACCGCCGTCCTGTTTTTCTGACTGCTCTCAGGCAGCATATAAGGCTTGGAATGAAAAACACTCCTGTCAGGACCCATGGATCCTGCCGAAGGGATATCCTCTCTCCTTATCCTCGGCATCCTTGGCTTTTGATCAAACAGCTCATTCGGTATCTCTGATATAAATCTTGAAGGGGCATGATACTGCACCTCTCCCCTTACCATACGGCTCCTTGCCGAAGTCATCACAAGATTTTTTTCGGCTCTTGTAATACCGACATAGCAAAGCCTTCTCTCCTCCTCCATATCCGAATCATCATCGGAGCTTATCGACATATACCCGGGGAAAAGCCCCTCTTCGAGCCCCGTTATATAGACATCTGAAAACTCAAGGCCCTTTGCCGAATGCAGAGTCATAAGTAACACCCTGTTATCTTCATCCGACACACTGTCTATATCCGCAACCAGAGCAACCTCCTCAAGAAAGGCCGATAGTCTGCTCTCCCGCATCCCTTCCGTAATATCACCGGATCCGTCCATGATCTCTGTCCCTTCAGGGAATGTATTTCCTTCTTCAAAGGCCACAGCCTTATTGATCAGTTCTTCTATATTCTCAACTCTGGCTTTTGCATCAAATTCATCCGAAGCCTCCATGTTTTCTATATATTCCGTTTCATCAAGTATGTTGTTGAGCATATCCTCAACAGTAAGAGAATCCTTTTCCTCCCTGAATCCCTCGATCATATCAACGAATTCTCTGATCTTTACATAAGTCTTTCCGGGCAGATACATATCAGCTCTCTTAAGAGCCTCGTAAAAGCTTAGTCCGTTGGCGATCGCAAACATGTCCACTTTTGATATGGTCGTTGCTCCTATCCCTCTCTTCGGAACATTTATTATCCTTTTTACGGCCAGATCATCCCTTGCATTATCTATTGTTTTAAGATAGCAGAGAATGTCCTTTATCTCTCTTCTTGAATAAAAGTTTACTCCACCCACCACATTATACGGGATACCTGCCATTATAAATCTTTCCTCTATAAGCCTTGACTGTGCATTTGTCCTGTATAAAACGGCAGTATCACTGTATTCAAGCTCCCCGTCTCTTTTTTTCTTTCTTATGTTTTCCGTTATAAAATCAGCCTCATCATACGCACTCTCAAGCTGTCTGTAGTGGATTCGTTCTCCCCGACCCTTTTTTGTCCATAAGGATTTATCCTTTCGCCCGATATTATTTCTTATAACGGCATTTGCCGCATCAAGGATATTCTGTGTGGAGCGGTAATTCTCTTCGAGTTTTATTACGGTGGCATTCTTATAATGCTTTTCAAAATCAAGTATGTTCCTGATATTGGCACCCCTGAACTTATAGATCGACTGGTCGTCATCTCCTACAACGCAGATATTTTTATACTTAAGAGCAAGAAGTCTTATAAGCTCAAACTGAGCTGTATTGGTATCCTGATATTCATCCACCATAATATATCTGAACCGGTCCTGGTAATTTTCAAGAACCTCCGGATCGCTGCGAAACAGCTCCACGGTTTTTACTATAAGATCGTCGAAATCAAAGGCATTGCTTTTTTTTAGCGTGTTCTGGTATTCCCTGTAAACCCTGTCCACAAGTTCAAAAGAGCTGTCATAGACCGCCTTCTTTTCCATATCCTCTACAGATACAAGTTCATCCTTGGCAGAAGAAATGCATCCCAAGAAATACCTTTCGGAGAGCTGTTTTGTATCGATGTTGAGTCTTTTACACACATCCTTCATCACCGTCTTCGAATCATCGGTATCATAGATCGTAAAGCTGTTTGAAAAACCGATATGATCTGCATACCTTCTCAGTATCCTTACACACATGGAATGAAACGTGGACACCCAGATACTCTCGGATCCATATCCCACCATATCATCTATCCTGCTTCTCATTTCCGATGCTGCCTTATTTGTAAAGGTTATGGCAAGTATATTATATGGATCTATGCCACATTCACCGATCATATAAGCGGTCCTGTTTGTCAATACCCTTGTCTTTCCGCTTCCTGCACCTGCAAGGATAAGTAAAGGACCCTCGATCTGCTTTACCGCCTTCATCTGCTCACTGTTTAGCTCCTGAAGTAAATTATTCATACTTTCCTTCCTTTTTAAGTTATTCGGTCACTCTGTATTTTTATCTTTATTACGGATCAGAGTACGGTTCAGATAATAATAACCGGTCAGTATTATATAAATACCGGCCGGTTATTATATGATGATCGATCCGGATACCGGACCATTCTTACTTTATGACACCTTAGTCATCAGTAATGCAAAGATCCTGTTCAAAGTCCCATTGCCTTAAGTGAATTCTCGACGAATTCTCCTGCATAAAGAGCACCCTTATAGCTGTCTTTTGCATAGTCCGCAAAAATCTTTACCTGATCACTGTAAGCAAATGCTTTAACCTTGTCGGCATGAGCCTTGTCAGCCATCTGCTTTGCAAGCGCATTGTTGTAATCAACTGTAGCCGGTGCGATCAATGCACCAAACTGGGGATTCACCCTGGAAAGAGCTGTGTAATTATCAACTATTTCCTTTTTGATCCTTGTTGTTTCAGTATCATTTACAACAACCTGGTAAAGATAATTGGAATAGTTCTGTGCATCAGCCACGATATTATTGATCCTCTGCTGGTCATACAGTGCCTGATGAGCTGCATTTGCCGCTGCATCCCTTGCCTGTATCTGTGCCATCATGCTGTTAAAAGCGGCCTGCTCTGATGCAAGATCAGCCTTTACGGGAACAGTAACGGCCAGGCATACGACAGCCATAGCTGCCAGGATCCTTGTAATGTTCTTCATACTACTTCCCTCCTGTTTTATATTCCGCAATGATTATATTATTTTTTTTTATTATATACAATATAGAAAAAATGTTCTTTCAGTCTGTTTTGTCCATCCTGTCAAAAACCAGGTTATATCCGTCATTACCGTAATTGAGAGCCCTGTTCACCCTGCTTATGGTTGCTGTTGATGCACCGGTCCTTCCCGCTATTTCCATGTATGTTTTTTTATCCTTAAGCATCCTTGCGACAACTGCCCTCTGGGAAAGGGACAATAACTCATTGATCGTACAGATGTCCTCAAAAAAAGCATAACACTCATCTTTATCCTTCAGATTAAGGATTGCATCAAAAAGAAAATCCACGTCCTCCGTTTTTAACTTGGAATTCATGACCGACTCCTTAGTTTAAATTATAGGCTATGAAAAACTTGCGAGATTCCTTCACGTCATACCGGCGGCATACCGATCTTTGTAAAGAACTTATTAAGTGAGTCGCCATCGAGGATAAGGAACATATGACTGCTGAGCTCGGTACGCTCAACCTTGAACTCCTCATCTATGATAACAACCTTACTCCCATCGGATCCAAAAGCTTCCACAGGAAGTTGAAGCAGCTGACTCATACTGCAGGATTTGGGTTCCGGTGAAGTTATATCAACGACCATTCCCGAAAGAGTGGCTAAAGAATTGGCACAAGCACCTGATGTTATATTTCCCAGCTCACTGAGCACGGACATATCCATCTCGTTTAATTCCGAAAGCGAACTGAATTCTCTTGGATAATACACATTGATAACCTTCTTTGCATATTCTCCGCTGATTATATTGATGATCATCCCTGTAAGATCTGCCTTGATACCCACCTTGATACCCAGTACCAGTCCCTTATCAACCTGTATCAGTTTTTCAACCGAAGCCTTATCAAGCATCCTTATGTTAGGCACAGTCATATCAACCATGGTTCCAAGAAACGTCGCCAATGCGGTACAAGCATTTCCCGCGCCGATATTACCGATCTCCTTCAAGGCAGATATATGCATCTCGGTTAAAGCATTCGCATCCATAAGTAACCCCTAACTAAAAAATATATAACCAATTATATCATTATTCCGGTCAAATAAAAACCCGTTTTTAAAAAAACAAAAATCGCTCTTCTTACGCTTCCCTGATGGGATGTCTGTGAAAAAGGTATTTTAACAGGAGCGGAGTTGAGATCGAGGATACGAGTATGAGCAGTATTACAGAGGTAAAATAAACGGGAGACAGAAGTCCTACCGCCAGTCCCTTCTGTGAAACTATAAGAGCCACTTCACCTCTTGTCATCATACCGACTCCCACCTTGATTGAATCCTCTTTGCAAAACCCTGCTGCCCTCGATACAAGCGAGCATCCGATTATCTTTGTTAAGAGCCCCACCAGGACAAAGGCGAGGGAAAACCAGAGTATCGCTGCGGAAAAATCGGACAGATCGGTCTTTAACCCGATACTGGCAAAAAATATGGGACCAAAGAACATATATGAATTTACATCCATCTTTCTTGCTATATAATCCGAATCATGGAGCGAACAGAGTATTATTCCCGCAACATATGCTCCTGTTATATCAGCTATGCCAAAGAACCTCTCTGCGATATAGGCAAAGGCAAAACAGAGTGCAAGCCCCGCTATGGGTATCCTTCTGGTATGAGGAAACCTCATATCGGCCCTGTTAAAGAGCCTGTAAAACAAAAATCCGATAACAACGGAAAAGACGAAAAAGAGGACAGTATTTATTATCACTTTTGAAACATCGGCATTTTCAGACCTGAAGCCTATGACAAAGGTAAGCACTATGATACCTATGACATCGTCTATTATGGCTGCCGCAAGTATCGTCGTTCCTATCTTACTCTTCAGATATCCCAGTTCCTTCAAGGTTTCAACGGTTATTGAAACACTTGTCGCAGTAAGTATCACCCCTATGAACAGGGATTTGTAAAAATCCGGTGACCCAAACGGAGAAAACCCGTAAAAGAGCATATGCAGCAAAGTCCCTCCTATAAGAGGGATAAATACTCCCGCACAGGCTATCAGAAAAGCTGTCGGTCCCGTTTTCATAAGCTGTCTCAGATCCGTTGTAAGACCTGCTTCAAACATCAGCAGCACAACACCTATCTCGGCGATCTGAACAAGAAAGTCATTGGGCTCCACCCAGCCAAGCAGACTTGGTCCTATTATAAGACCCGCAAGTATTTCTCCAACAACCTGCGGAGCCTTGCAGGCTCTTGCAGCGATACCCATGATCTTTGCCACAATGATTATTATGGCAAGGCTTCTGAATATCATAAAAGTTTCCATAAAAACACCCCTCTGTCATATGTTTTAAATAAAATATATAAGTCTTTAACTCTCTGTATCCTACTGATCCTTTGAATTATTTAAAGGTCTTATCTTAAATACAAGAGTATAATCTTCTATGCCGGAATTGACAAAAAATCTTCCCTTAACTCTTTCCATGACCCTTCTTGCATCCTCATAGGCATCAACCGGATAGATTATAAGAAACTGATCCTCCGTATAACGGCAGATACTGTCTCCAAGTCTCAGTTCATGGCTCAGGCAGTCCTGAAGAGCCTGCATGGCCCTCTCATCCCTGAGCGGATCCTTCATCTGCGAAAGCGGTCTGAGTGTGACCATGGAAAGAAACATTGTTTCACCGGTTCGAAGCAGCAGCCTTCTCTGAAGTCTGTATACCTCCTTGAACATCTCGAAATCACATATAAATGCTGTGGATTCCATCCCGTCCTTTTCCATATCTATCTGAAGACTGTCAATCTTTTTCTCCATGTCTTCATATGCCCTGGCAACGACGGCATGCTCATTGGAGAACCCCTTGTCTTCTGTTTCTCCAAGTCTTGCAAGTCTGAGTTCATTCTGTAATATCTGTGTATTCCCGATAATGGACATGGCCCTTTCACAGACCTTTATTATTTCTTCATCATCCTTATTTTCCTTTAATATCCCTATGTAGGAAAGGACTGTCCTCTCATACATATCCCTGTAATAAACACCTTTGGGTACCACCCAGTGCTCCTTCTGGGAATCGGGGAGCAGGTTTCCTCTGTATATATCGATAGCCTTCTTAAGATAGCCGGTCCTCGCCTCCTTATCAGCCATGCTGTTTATCCCGAGATTTGCATAGTCCTCAAAATCATAGATATCTATATCGATATCAAGCTTCTGGTTCCACTGATATGCTCCTCTCCTGCTGATAATGGAATCACTCAGTTCACTTACCCCCACAGAGTCCACAAGGGATCTGTATCTGTATAACAGAGTCCTCAGCGCTGTTCCGGGATTTGAATAGTCCTCACCGGACCAGAGAAGTTCAAATAATTCCCCGTGCGGAACGGCTCTGTTCTTATTGAGCAGCAGATAAGATATGAGCAGCTTAGTCTTTCTTGTATGGTTGATACTGTCTAATATTTCTTCCCCGCCCTTTGTGATCTTAAGCCCGTCTAAAAGGCAGATTTTAAGCTTTTCCATTTTTTCCCTCCGTATCACATAAAAAGCCCCTGATATTGTATATTGTCTATATAATCCTTTATATCATGGGAAACCGCATATTCATCGGTTTCCTCTTCTATATCATTTTCTTCCTTCCAAGCCTCGTATTCAATTATCCTTGCGGAGATATCCTTGTTGGCAACTATGTCATTATTGCCCTGTACATAAACTCTGTCAAGGGCGATTATGCAACCCTCTACATTTACATTTGCTTCGATGATCACATTGCCCGAGGTCAGCAGGACTCCTGTAAAATCCTCGGAAAGTATCACATCATAATTTGAAAGTATCTTTCTGTAGGCTCCTTTATATTCCTTATCATTGTCCGAATCATAATAGTCATATAAAAGACTCATACCCTCTATACTGTCACCGATCTGTTTCATCTCACTTGCCGGGACTGCAGCCGAAATGTCTTCACTGTAATCCCCGTTTATGATAACTGTATTATCCAGATTGTACCCCTCTATCTCATTGATCGACCTTGCATATATATCGGCAGTATTATAATCCGTCCCGAAAACAACGTAGGAGCTTTTTACATTGATATCCGCATCGGAAACTATTTTATCAGAGCTTAAGACCGCCTGTGTGGAAAGGAAATTGATCCCTCCGTAGTTTCCTCTTTCCCCATAGATTATCTCCGCATCCCTTTTTTCACTCCTTTTATGGGAACCGGCATAGACGTTTCCGATAACGGATGAAGTCCTCCCGGTAAAGTAGATCCCCTTCATGGCTATGACCGAATAGGAAAAAAGGTCGTCGTTACCGCTATAGAAATAAGGAGAAGGTATGGCAAGCTCCTTATTGTATTTTGCCTGTGCCAGAGACTCATTATTCTTCCTGTAATCCATAAAAAGATCATCGATGCTGCATCCGGATATCCTTCCCCTGTTATCATACTTAATATTTAGCCTCGGTTCCCCTGTAATGCTCATGTGTCTGACAGTATTATCCTGCTTTCCAAGCCCGGACAGATACTCGTTTAATGTATGTGATATCCTGCCATCACCGTATCTTCTTCTTACTCTCTCCTCATATTCCCTGAAAAAATCCGCAGCTGCTTCTTTATCTGTATACTCATCCTGTGAATCCTTTACCTCCGAAAGTATGGGAGTATATACCTCCTCTGCGATCCTTCCAAGATCCCCGTTTATAAGATCTATAAGTTCATCCGAGGTGTTGTCCATGCTTTCAAGGACTTTGAGCTTCTCATGCTTTTCTATCAGAAGTCTGGACAGGGCACTGCCTCTGGATACAACAACGAGCATGAGCACCGAGACCAGCATAAAAATAACTACGGTAAGAACCGTATAAGAAGACTTAAGTCTTTCCATAGAACCCCTCCTATATCCTTCCCACAGCATCAAAGAGACTTACAAGAGGAGCTGCGATCGATATTACCAGAATGAACAGTATGATCGCAACCGCAAAAATTATCATCGGCTCAAAAAAAGACTGTTTTCTTGCCGCAAGACGTCCTGCTGATTCAAGGAACAGAGAATGATTATCAAGAAGAGTATTCTTAAGATTTCCCATCTCCTCCCCCAAAGAGATCATCTCTATGAACATATCCGAAAAGAAACCCGTTTCCTGCAATGCGCTTGAAAGAAGCTCATTGTCCGAGCATCTACCCGAAGCTCTGTCGATAAGATCCGAAAAATAAAACTCCTTTGAAAACTCGGCGGCCAGCGTTTTAAGTGCCTCGGCTTTATCTACATCATAGATTAGGAGCTCAGCGAGTAACTCCGAAAACCTTGAATAGATTATCCTTCGTTTAACCTTATTAAAAGGAGCCTTCTTTAAAATATATCCCGATATCCTCAGCCTTCCGGCAGGTGAGTTTTTATATATGAGTGCTACAAGAAACAGGGCCATTACCACTAAAAGTATGATCATATAATATTCTCCGAGGAATACACTCACCGCATATACTCCCTTGGTAAATGCGGGCATTTCAACATCTATACCCTCAAACATTCCCATAAAATGGGGATACATGACGATAAATGTTACCAGGACAAACAGTACCGAAACCGTGGCGATAAATATGGGAAAATATACAGCCTTTCCCATAAGGGCATTTCTTTTGTCATCGTTTTCATATATCACCCTGAACTCATCAAGACACTTTATCAGTTCGTTATTCTCATCTGCAGTCTTTATACATCTTACAAAGCAGGGATCAAAAACTCCTGTATGAGAAAGCGCATCCGAGAGCATTTCACCCTCCTCAAACTTTGATATGGCATCAGACACAGCGTTTTTCAGTGTTATGTTATCTATCTGTCCCTCAACGATCTTCAGCGCATTAAGAGAACCTACCCCGGCTTTCATTATCTTTGCGAGCTGACTGCAGAATAATGCAAGGTCAAGAGCTTCTATCCCTCTGTTCATCTTCTCATTCTCCCGCCGTTTCTTTATTTGACTCTATCTCAACAGACGGGATATTAACCCCACCATTTACATCTTCTCCGTTTTCCCCGTCTATTATGACGCTGTCCTCTGAAGCAGTCTTTGAAAAAAGATTGCCTTCCAGATAGGCCTGTCTCATCTTTGGCACAAAATCAGCATAGTCGACCATACTTATATCAAGATCGACCTCAGTTGATATACCGGGTATATACCCTGACTCGGTATACTGCCATATGGTAAAGTCATACATAAAATCATTTTCATCCAGATACTGGGGTGCCCAGAGATCGTATTCCTGGATCATATCGGCGATGAGGTTTCTTCTGATCCAGTTTTCGGAGGCATAGATCATCGGATAATATCCCTCCTCCTTTATTCTCTCACAGAAAGCCACCGCCATCTCTGACCTGAGTTCATCAGATATCTCATTAACCCTTGTCCTTGCCGTCTCATCAACCACATACTCCGTGTCATAGGCAACTGGATAGGAAAGTTCATAATCCTTTATCAGGTCAAGGGTAAATTCAGCCTCCTTAACCGCCTCCTCCACAGTGATCGACTGGGTATAGAAATACACACCAAGGGGTATCCCCCTGTCATTACACTCCTTTGCATATTCCCTGAACTTTTCATCCTCCACAAGGCCGCCCTCGGAATACCCTCTGTAGCCGCACCTAAGCATGACAAAATCGACCGCATTTTCGAGTTCATCCCAGTTGATGGCATTCTGATGGTAACTGAGATCTACTCCCAAATGGGATATTTTTTCCCCATTTTCATCAAAGTAGGCCATAAAGCCGTCTTCTACACGGAAATTTTCGGGAATATATGAATTTATCGGAATATTTCCGTATACCCTCTTCCTTTCGGGCACATATACATAAGTGATCTCATCCTTTGTCTTTTCTTCGAGTTCGGATATCTTGGCCTTATATGCCTTTTCCATATCTCTCATATCCTTCTGATTGCTGATATGGACTATTATCATTCCGACCACGGCCCCTATAATAAAAAGCGACATGGCCAGAAAAAAAATCGTCAGTTTTGCCCCGGATCTCTTTTTCACTTTGTACCTCTGCCATTCTTATTTCCGAACTTCTTTTTCCTGTTTGAAACATTCACGTCAAGAAATGCCATTCCCTCTTCACTCTCATCCCTGCCCTCTGAGGTCTCTTCACTCTTCTTCTCAGCATGATTTTCAGGCATGGTATCCGCATGCTTTACCTTTTTTTCTTCCGGAACATCTCTTCTGTTTCCCTTTTCCGGATGAACAGTGTTATTTCTGATCTTTTCCCCGGCTCTTTTTTTTGCGACCGCGGCCCTTCTGGCATTTATCTCGGCCAGCTTTTCCGCATTTTCACGTTTCATTATACAGTTTCCGAAAAATACCGAGTTTTCATCGATCAGAAGTCTCTTGGTCTCAACATCCCCGTATAGCTCACCCGTATCCTCTATATTGGTCTTTTCCTCTATATGGAGATTGCCTTCGACACACCCTGCCACAACAATGCTCTCTGCTTTTATATCTCCGGTTACCGAAGCATTTCTGCTTATGAGAACGATACCCTTTGTGGTGATATTCCCCCTTACCTTACCGTCTATCCTTATCGATGTTTCCGTTTCTATATCTCCGTTTATGACCGTATCCCGTGATATTATGGTCATTATCGTTTTCATTTTGATCTTTACCTTGTCTTCATTAAACATTTTCATTCCTCTTTCATTATTCCTCGCTGTCATCGATACCGGCCGGATCTACCGGGTCACCGCCATAGAATATCTCATAGCATACAAGAAAATCCTTATCCCCGGAGTAAGCGATCTTCTCCCCCTGTTTTACCTCATCCCCTTCATTTATAAGAAGTTCTGCATCAAATCCGTATACCGATCTGTAACCGTTATTATGATCAATGATCACCGTATCGGACATGACTCCGTCGGAGGTTATTTTTGACACCTTCCCATCTGCCGTGGCTATGATATAGCTGTCTGATAGTGTCATAAAAACAAGTCTGTATTCATGCTCATCCGCATCCTCGAAGGGATCTGTCACTATCGTCGCCGTTCCGTCTATCGGAAGCACTCCCGGAACATCGGTCCTTACCTTTTTTACGGGATCTTTCTTTTCGACCTCATCTGCTGCCGTGGTCTCTTCTAAAGGAGGCAAATTCTCAAGCTTTTCCCTTAAGGCCTTATTCTCTTCCTCAAGTGCCGTGATCTGGTCAATAAAGCCTCCGCTTCCGTATACACTTCTGTGACTTTTTAAAAACATCGATATAACGAGACAGACAGCTATCGCAATAAGCGCCAGGATCCCGATCACCCATCTGACTATCGTATCAAAGCTTATCTGAAAAGCTTCCGAGCTGTCTGTGGTATCGGGAATGAGCATAACGGTATAGCTGCTTATCCCTTTTCTCTTTTTCTTTTTTCCGCCTGTGATATCTATTTCATTCTTTTTAGAAAACATAATATTGTTCAAATATAGCTGCTTTTTATATTTTGGGGATAAAACCATCCTCTCATAGTAGACAATGTATGACAATTTGTTACAAAGACGATAATTTTATCACTTACAACCCTAAATGATACTATATGACAAAGTTTTTTTCAACAAAGATATTTACAATCATTTTGTGTTGTGATATATTGACTATGGTGTTTTTTAGCATTAATCTTATTTTTTTTCGGAGGTACTGTAAATGAAAGGTACAGTTAAGTGGTTCAACAATCAGAAGGGATACGGTTTCATATCTGATGATGATGGAAGAGATGTATTCGTTCACTACTCAGGACTTAACATGGAAGGCTTCAAATCTCTTGACGAGGGTCAGGCAGTTGAGTTTGATGTAGTTCAGGGTGAAAAAGGACCTCAGGCTACAAATGTAACAAAGCTATAATCTGAGAATTTTATTTGTGCCTTTTCTACTATAAAATTATTAGGGAAATAAGCTCGTAGTAAAATCTTTTAGGATTATAAAAAAGAGATGTGGTGTCACATCTCTTTTTTCTTTATGTCCCTGTATATAAATATCGGTCCGATCAAAAAACCCTGGTATTAGCCTGATCGATCTGCTTGGACTTCTGGAGCATGGAATTATGCATCTCTGCCTGTTTACTCTGCTCTGCCTGCATCGCAAGGCTCTGTGCCTGCATCTGTCTGGAAGCCTCATATATATCTGCCTGAGCTCTCTGAAATGCGGAGACGACCTGGGGATCAAACTGTATCCCGGCTCCCTGGCTTATTATGTTATAAGCCTGTTCATGGGTTATCGGCTGCTTGTAGGATCTCTTGGATATCAGTGCATCATACACATCGGCTACAGCTAAGACCCTTGCAAGAAACGGGATGTTCTGACCTGATAAACCGTCAGGATAACCGTTACCGTCATATCTTTCATGATGATATCTTGCCATCTGATAGGTATAAACTATAAACTTATTGTTCGGAAGAAGATATGCATATCTCTCTATCGCATTTGATGCATATACGGTATGATTTTTCATCTGGGTAAATTCTTCATCCGTATATTTTCCTTCCTTCCTGAGCACATTATCAGGCACTCCTATCTTACCCATATCGTGAAGCTGGGCAGAAAGAAGTATCAGCTCATAATCCTCCGGAGCTATTCCGTAATTTATACCCGACATCATCATATCCTTAAGGATGATACCCATGTACTTGGAGACTGCAATGGAATGCATCCCGGTAAATCCGTCCTTTACGGATATAAGGTCTGTGATCATGCCTATAAGAAAATATTCAAGTCTGAGTGAATTCTGCGCATGGAAATTAACATTTTGCTGTAGCTGGTTAACATGAGACTGCACCTGTTTTTTATATCCCAGCACTTCAAGCTGAAGCTCTACTCTCTTCTTTAACAGAGTAATATTTACAGGTTTATGTATGAAATCCGCGGCACCTAATCTGAATGCCTCAAGCTCGGTCGAAGTATCCTTATCACCGGAAATGATAACAACACAGATGTCCTTCATCTTATCATTGCCCTTGATCCTCCCTATGAGTTCAAAGGCACTTATTCCGACTATCTCAAGATCTATTATCATAAGATCGGGTAAGACTGTCGATTTCGAAAGCCTTCCCAATGCTCCCTTTGCATTATTCATGGTTATGACTGAGCAGGTCTGTTCAAAAGCTCTCTGCATCGCCACCAGTTCTGTATCATTGCTGTCAACGATCATGATCGTGTGCATTCGATCACCTCCGTAAGTTTTAATGACCCACCAAATATATCAAGTCCGCTTCCTATGGTAAAATTTACCCTTCCCCCGCCATGTCTTTTTATCAGTCCTATATCCTCATAGGAAGAAACACCGCCTGCATAGGTCACGGTATAGGGTATCGAGCCAAGTATCCCAATGAGTCTTTCATCTATTCCAGCCTTAAGGCCCTCTATATCTGCAGCATGTATCAGGAACTCATCACAGTATTCCGATAAAACACCAAAAAGCGACGGCTCAACCTCTGCCTCCGTAAAGGTCTGCCATCTGTCCGTAACAACAAAATACCTCTCATCCTTAAGTCTGCAGCTAAGATCGAGCACTATATGCTCTCTGCCGACTGCTTCCTTTAATCTCTGAAGCCTTTTCATGCTAAGCTTCTTATCTTCAAAGATAAATGAAGTGACTATCACATGTGATGCTCCTGCATCAATAAAGCCTCCCGCATTCTCATCATTAACTCCTCCGCCTATCTGAAGACCGCCTTTAAATTCCGCAAGAGCCTTACAGGCTTCCTCTGTATCTCTCTCATATTCTTGCGTACCCGATCTGTTTAAAAGAGCGATATGCCCTCCCTTTAGTCCGTACCTTTTGTATAATGAGGCATAATACAAGGCATCCCTGTCAGATACGAAGTTTGACAAAAGCTTATCCGGAGTACTGTCACTTATGGAGCCTCCGACTATCTGCTTGACTTTACCGTCATGTATATCTATACATGGTCTGAATTCCAAATTGTTTCTCCATCAATACATATTCTGTGTCGTTATTATATTATAACCTATTTTATCACATCTGACATAGAATAATAACCCGCTGATCTTCCGCTTAGGAATTTGGCCGCCTCTATAGCTCCTTTTGCAAATACGGCTCTTGAATACGCCCTGTGTGAAAAGGTTATCACCTCATCCTGTCCGGCAAAGATAACATCATGATCGCCTACTATGGTGCCTCCTCTTATGGCCGATATTCCAAGCTCCTTCTTATCTCTTTTCTGTCTTACTCCGGTTCTGTCATATACATATTCAAGCTCATCACCGCAGGCTTCATTTATAGTTTCCGCAAGTGAGACAGCTGTTCCGCTGGGAGCATCAAGCTTCATTTTATGATGCTTCTCAACAATCTCGATATCAAATCCGGTTTCATAAAGCGTCCTGCTGACAGCCTTTAGCACCTTATCAAGTATATTGACTCCGATCGACATATTCGAAGACCTTAAGACTGCAACTGACTTTGATGCATCACAAAGGCCGTTTAACTGTTCCTCTGAAAGACCTGTGGTACATTCCACAAGCGGGATTCCTTTTTCGATACTGTATGAAGTTACCCTGCTTACCGCAGAGGCATTTCCGAAATCCACGATGCAGTCGGCAGCCTTATCAACCTGATATATATCGGTAAAAACAGGATAATCCGAAAGCCTTCCTCCGGCTATATCAACACCGGCCGCTATACTTACAAGAGGATCCTCTAAGACTGTCTCTGTTATCATCCTTCCCATTCTTCCGTTGCATCCGACCAATATTATGTTTGTCATCAAAGTACCCCATACTCTTTCATTGTTTTTTCAAGAAGCTCTGCATGCTCAGGTTCGATCTCACAGAGAGGTCTTCTCAGTACTCCCCTGTCTCTTCCCTGCAACTGTAAGGCCTTCTTGACAGGAATAGGATTTACCTCACAGAAGAGAGCATTGCATAAAGGAACCGCATCCATCTGAAGACGGGCACTCTTCTTCACATCTCCCTCCAGATATGTGGCAACTATATCATGAGTCTGTGAAGGAGCAATATTTGCCAGCACGGAAATAACTCCTATTGCACCCATCGAAAGCAGGGGAGTTATCTGGTCATCATTTCCGGAATATAATTCAATATCCCCGTCTGTGAGATGCATAAGCTTTACGACCTGGGATATATTACCGCTGGCCTCCTTAACCCCTACGATATTATCAACATTCTTCACAAGTGAGGCTGCTGTTTCGGGCTGTATATTGGTACCTGTACGGCTTGGAACATTATAGAGGATCATAGGGATATCAACCTCTTTTGCCACCATGGTATAGTGCTCGATAAGTCCCCTCTGTGTGGCCTTATTATAATAAGGAGTTACAAGGAGAAGTCCGTCGGCTCCTATTTTCTGAGCTTCCTTTGAAAGGAATATAGCTGTATCGGTACAGTTCGAACCCGTTCCCGCTATGACCGGGATCCTTTTATTAACTACATTGACGCAATGCCTGATGACTTCAAGATGTTCATCATGGTCAAGGCAGGCTGATTCACCTGTCGTTCCGCACACTATTATCGCATCCGTATTTCCCCTGATCTGATATTCTATCTGCTCCGTAAAAAGTTCATAATCAACCGACCCGTCCTCTTTGAAAGGTGTACAGATCGCCACTCCCGATCCATTAAAAATTGCCATTTTATTCCCTCCTGTTTTTTGTTCTGATAATGATGATCCCTCTCCTTCCCTTCCCGGAAAAAGATCTTCTCTTCGATGTAAAAAAACCGACCCGATGGCCGGCTAAACAATACAACTTCAAAAAAATCCAGTCTGATAGCTCTCCATCATTATCACTCACTGATGACAGTCATATACCTGTTTGATATATGCCCAGAAACAGAGTGCTCACCCCTGAATCTTCGGCGCCGTTTCCTTTCACATCCCTTCATCCTTCCGAGCACTGTCCGGGATGCTAATCATAAAAAGCGCGACCTCTATCTTTGCTATGAAATTAACTACAACATCAGTATTCTGATGTATCTGAATGATAACACCGCCATAGACCTATGTCAAGGAAATGTTATTATTACAGAATGATATAAACTTCTTTTTTTCAAGAGGTCTGGAATAATAGAAGCCCTGGAAATATTCAACTCCCATGTTCTTAAGATACTTAACCTGTTCTTCAGTCTCCACACCTTCCATCACTATCTTAAGGCCCAGACCGTGGATCATATTTATTATGCTGTCCAGTATGAGTTTGGACTGTTCATCATTCTTGGCATTCCACAGAATACTCTTATCGATCTTTATTATCGAAAACCTGAGCTCATACAGCGAGGATATATTGGAAATACCCGTACCGTAATCATCAAGGGCAAAATCAAAGCCTATCTTCTTAAGCTTATTTATGTTTTCCTTAGCCAGGTCGGAACTTATATCAGATGCCGACTCTGTTATTTCAAGGTTGATCTGTTCGGGCCTTACCCCGTATTTCTTCATTACCCTCTCAAAGTCTATATCCAGATCACTCTTAAGACACTGTACCGGGGATACGTTAAGCTCAACAAAATCAATACCCGCTTCCTTAAGACTGTTGTCGGCAAAATCACGGCATACGGTTTCAAAGACACTCAGCCCTATATCCGGAATAAGTCCTGCTTTCTCAGCCACAGATATAAATTCATCGGGATTGATAAAGCCAAGCAGGGGGTCTGTGTAACGCGCCAGAGCTTCCGCTGTATGAAAGCTATTTGAAGTATTATCGTATATTGGCTGATAATACACCTGAAATGCCTTGTTCTCAAGACCTCTTCTGATAGCTGCCTCAACCTCGAATCCTCTTTTTGTAACATTGAGCGAGGCTCCCTCAAGAAGGAAACCTCCCTCCTGCTTAGCGACAAAATCAGTCTCTGCAATGGCGATTATCTCATCAAATTCCGAAGCATCCTTAGGTACCTCTATCAGAAAAAGCTCAGGCACAAACGCGACCGATATCTCGTCAAGCTTCCAGTAGGTCTTAAAAACATCCAGGATCTTTCCGGCAAGGCTCTTAAGCTCTCCATCACCTGAAAGTCTTGTTATCGCAAATTCACCGTTATTTATATAATAAAGATAATCTCTTCTCTTTGTGTTTG
The DNA here is from genome assembly GCA_024687745.1 of Lachnospiraceae bacterium. Lineage (GTDB taxonomy): Bacteria > Bacillota > Clostridia > Lachnospirales > Lachnospiraceae > UBA2868. The sequence continues at coordinate 74,153 of JAILEM010000152.1, read as the reverse complement.
ATCTGAGCCAGTTCCCCATATCTTTGAGCATCGTATTCATCCTTTTTGTACCTATGGTTGTAAGAATATGGCTGAAATTGGCTATTCTGAAGATAAGGGCTGTATATCCTGCGGATGCATTGATGAGCCTCATGTTGTCCTCTTCAAATGCCACCCTGTTATACATTCCGGTAATATAATCTCTCTGGTCGGCATCGTTTTCGGATGTCGCAAGGATACAAAGGAAACCAACCGATTCAAGGAAGTTCTCTATCTGGATACCGGGTACAAAAAACTGGAAGGCTACACCTGCCACAACCACAAACAGAAAGGCTACCATACTGACTACCCTTCTTTTCCCTATAGACCTTGCATATCTTACAACGATCAGGGCAGAGACAGCCATATAAAGCGCCGCGGCTATGTATTCAAAAAGTATCCCGTCACCCCTGTGATATATCCCTGCCACCATCACAAAGGATCTGGAATTGAAGGGATTTGAAAAGAGGACAGCATAGAATATTAAACAGGGCAGGATCAGCAGTTTTTTTTGAAGAGAGCTTATCCTGCTCCACAGTCCGGCAAGATGGAGCACATAATAAAGGAAGAGCAAGGGAAGCATACAATGGAAAAAATGAAAAATATATATAAAGAAATCTCCCACACCGGAAGTCCTGTCAAACCCCAGAAAAGTAAATACCTGAAAATGACTTATAAGTGATGCCGAGGTAGCGATAATACAGTCAATGATCATAAGCAGCATTATCACATTCTTGCGCTTTACAAATCCTTTTCCCCTCATAAGAAGAAGACACAATATGAAATTCAGCAGAGCACAGATATGAAAATAAAAACTGTTATGCATCTAAACTCCCAAAAATACAAAGATTAAAAGCTAAAATTTCCCCTTCATTAAATGGTTATATCATCAAACCACCAAAAATACTCACCAAAAATATTTGGATTTTTTATACATTTATACCAAAGAAAGCTCAGGCGGACACCATATTGCCCGTATAAAGGCTGTAATAACGTCCCTTTTGCTCCATGAGCTCATCATGAGTCCCTCTTTCTATTATACGCCCTTTTTCAAGCACCATTATACAGTCACTGTTCTTTATTGTAGAGAGTCTGTGGGCGATGACAAAGGTCGTCCTGCCCTTCATAAGTGAATCCATTCCGGCCTGTACCAGTTTTTCAGTTCTTGTATCTATGGAGGAGGTGGCCTCATCAAGGATGAGTACCGGCGGATCGGCAATGGCAGCTCTTGCAATTGAAAGAAGCTGTCTCTGTCCCTGGGAGAGGCTCCCTCCGTCGGATTTTAGCATGGTATCATATCCCTGCGGGAGACGGGTAATAAAGCCATCTGCATTTGCAAGCTTCGCAGCCTTTATGACATCCTCGTCGGTGGCGTCAAGTCTTCCGTATCTTATATTCTCCCTTACCGTCCCTGTAAAGAGTCTGGTATCCTGAAGCACCATTCCAAGAGACCTTCTCAGATCATCCTTCTTTATCTTATTTATGTTTATTCCGTCATATCTTATCTTTCCATCCTGTATATCATAAAATCTGTTGATAAGATTGGTTATTGTGGTCTTTCCGGCACCAGTGGAACCGACAAAGGCGATCTTCTGTCCGGGTGTCGCAAACATTTCTATGTTATGGAGAACCATCTTATCCTCTGTATAGCCAAAATCCACATCATCAAATACCACGTCACCCTTAAGCTCTGTGTATGTGGTAGTATCATCTGCCTTATGATAATGCTTCCATGCCCAGACATCTGTCCTCTCGTCACACTCGATGAGTTCATCTCCCTCTTTTCTGACATTTACAAGCATAACATAGCCCTCATCGGATTCAGGCTCCTCATCCATGAGTTTAAATATCCTCTCCGCTCCGGCAAGAGCCATAACGATAGAGTTAAACTGCTGGCTTATCTGGTTTATCGGCATCGTGAAGCTGCGGTTTAAAGTAAGATAGCTGGCTAAGGATCCAAGTGTGAATCCTCCGAAGCCGCTTATGGCAAGGAGTCCTCCGACTGTTGCGCAAAGGACGTAGCTTATATTGGATATCTGTGAGTTTATGGGGCCTAAGATGTTTACGAATTTGTTTGCAAAGCTCGCACTTTCATAAAGGGCCTCGTTAAGCTCATCAAATCTTTCTTTGCTCTCATCCTCATGACAGAATACCTTAACAACCTTCTGTCCGTTCATTATCTCCTCTATATGACCGTTTAACTCCCCTAAGGATTTCTGCTGCTTTATAAAATATTCTCCGCTCTTTCCGGCTGAGAGCTTAGTTGCAAAGAGCATCACAAACACCATGAATAAGGTCACAAAGGTCAGCGGTATGCTCAAGGAAAGCATGCTGACAAGAACACTTACTATGGTTATAAAGCTGTTGAGAAACTGAGGCATAGCCTGTGATATCATCTGTCTTAAGGTATCCACGTCATTGGTATAGACAGACATGATATCTCCATGGGAATGCGTATCGAAATACCTTATGGGAAGCCTTTCCATCCTTGAAAAGAGCTCGATCCTCAGTTTTTTAAGCGTACCCTGTGTAACATAGATCATCAGCTTACTGTATACAAAGCTGCATATGATTCCGGTAAGATAGATACAGGCCATCCTTATTATGGCAAAAACAAGGGGTGAAAAATCCGGATCCGATACTCCCATGAGCGGAGTTATATATGTATCCACAAGGGTTTTTGTAAACATCATCCCCCTGACACTGCAGAGTACATTTCCGAATATGCATATCACAACAAATATAAGATGATACTTATAATCCCTGAGGACATAACCTGCTATCCTTTTGATGATACCCTTTGGATCCTCTATCCTTGGCTTTTTTCCCATCTGGGCCATACGTCTGCCGGGGCCCATCTTTATTTCTTTTACTTTTCCTTCATCAGCCATCAGCTTTCACCTCCTGCCTGATCAAAGTCGGCATCATTGCCGGTTTGTGATTCATATACCTCCCGGTAGATCTCATTATCCTTCAAAAGATTTTCATGTGTATCAAATCCGGATATACGTCCTTCATCAAGCACTATGATCCTGTCGGCCTTTTCCACCGAGGATATTCTCTGCGCGATTATTATCTTTGTAACATCGGGTATCTTTTCAAGAAATGCCTGTCTTATCTTTGCATCCGTTGCCGTATCCACAGCTGATGTGGAATCATCGAGTATCAGGATCTTCGGTTTTTTAAGAAGTGCCCTGGCAATACACAGCCTCTGCTTCTGTCCTCCCGAAACATTATTTCCGCCTCTCTCGATCTTTGTATCATACTTATCGGGCATATTCTCAATAAACTCATCCGCACAGGCAAGCCTGCAGGCTTCAATGCATTCCTCTCTTGAGGCATCGGGATCGCCCCACTTCAGATTATCGATCACGCTCCCCGAAAACAGAACATTATTCTGTAATACTACGGAAACATTCTTTCTTAATACTTCAAGATCATATCTTCTGACATCTTCTCCGCCGACATAGACAGTTCCCTGAGTGGTATCATAAAGACGGCTTATAAGACTTATCAGCGAGGATTTTCCCGAACCGGTGGGGCCTATCATTCCTATTGTTTCACCTGTTTTTATCTCAAAATCCAGATCCTTAAGGACAGGTTTCCCGCTTCCGTCCTTACTGTACGAAAAATCAACATCTTCAAACCTTATACTTCCATCCCTTACCTCCATTATCGGAGAATTTGGATTCTTTATATCCGGTTCCTCGTTAAGCACTTCGCATATCCTCTCTCCCGAAGCTACGGACATTGATATCATTACAAAGATCATAGATACCATCATAAGATTCATAAGGATATTCATGCAATATGTCAAAAGAGCCATCAGATCACCGGTGGTAAGAGATCCGGCAACTATCATGCGTGCCCCGATCCAGGCAATTATAAGGATACAGGAATTGACAGCAAGCTGCATAACGGGGCCGTTTAAGACAACGATGCTCTCAGCCTTCACAAAGAGCCTGTATATATTGTCAACGGCCTTCTCCATCCTGCTTATCTCATAGTCTTCCCTGACAAAGGATTTAACAACTCTGATGGCGCCGACATTTTCCTGTATTGTGGAATTAAGAGCGTCATACTTTTCAAACACTCTTCTGAAGCTCCCCATCGCTCTTGATACTATCAAAGCAAGGAAACAGGCCAGAATAATGATCGCGACAAGATATACGCTTGCCACCCTGGCAGAGACAATAAAGGCTGCTGCCATGGCAAAGATGAGTGAAAACGGAGCCCTGATGCACATCCTTAATATCATCTGAAATGAGTTCTGTACATTTGTCACATCTGTTGTAAGCCTTGTAACAAGCCCTGCGGTCGAAAACTTATCGATATTCGAAAATGAAAATCTCTGGATGTTGTCATTCATCGCCCTTCGGAGATTTTTAGCAAATCCGGTAGAGGCCGTGGCCGCAGTCAGTCCTCCCATAAGTCCGGATAAAAGGCCAAGGAGTGCACAGATTACCATTACGCCTCCCATCCTGAAAATATAGGACATATCCCCCTTATTTACCCCATTATCAACAAGCATGGACATAAGAAGGGGAGTAATGGTTTCAAACAGTGCCTCAAGCACCATAAAAACCGGTGTCATAAGCGCCGGTTTTTTGTATTCCTTAATATGAGAACCAAGTGTTTTGATCATTTTTAACCTCTATGTTATGTAAACCTGTCCGGCCTTCAGCCCTAAGATTCCTATTTTCTGAACCCCGCTCTCTTTCTGAGTGTCGGATCGAGTATTTTTTTCCTTATTCTCAGATTGTTTGGCGTGACCTCCAAAAGCTCATCCGAATCGATGAACTCAAGGGCCTGCTCAAGGCTTAGGATCTTAGGAGGCGTAAGTCTGAGCGCTTCATCGGAACCGGATGCCCTTGTATTTGTAAGCTGCTTTTTCTTGCAGACATTTATCTCCACATCCTCAGGCTTTCCATTCTGCCCTACCACCATTCCGGAATACACCAATTCTCCGGGACCTATGAAAAGCGTACCTCTCTCCTGCGCGTTAAAGAGTCCGTAAGTTACCGATTCTCCTCCCTCAAATGCTATGAGGGAACCCTGTTTTCTGTACTGTATATCCCCTTTGTAAGGAGCATATTCATCAAAGACCGTATTGATTATACCGTTTCCTTTGGTATCGGTCATAAACTCGCCTCTGTATCCGATAAGTCCCCTGGCAGGGATCGAAAACTCCATCCTTGTATATCCGCCTGTTATCGGATACATATTCTGAAGCTCTCCCTTTCTCTGACCAAGCTTCTCTATCACGGTTCCGGTAAACTCCTCCGGAACATCTATATAAGCAAGCTCCATGGGCTCTGTCTTTCTTCCCTTTGAATCCTCCCTGTAAAGAACCTCTGCCTTACTTACGGCAAATTCATACCCCTCTCTTCTCATATTCTCGATAAGTACTGAAAGATGCAGCTCACCCCTTCCCGAGACCTTGAAGCACTCGGTAGTATCAGTCTCCTCCACTCTTAAGGAAACATCAGTATTTAATTCCTTAAAGAGCCTGTCCCTTAAGTGTCTGGAGGTTACATACTTTCCCTCTTTCCCTGCAAGGGGCGAATCGTTGACCATGAACTGCATTGCTATGGTCGGCTCGGATATCTTCTGGAACTCAATGGGCTCTATGAATTCAGGCGAACATATGGTATCTCCGATATGTATATCGGCTATACCTGATATCGCTACAATGGCGCCGATATCAGCAGACTTCACATTGACCTTGTTAAGTCCGTCATATTCATAAAGAGCCGATACCTTTACCTTTCTCTGCTTATCGGGATCATGTGCGTTTACTATGACCGCCTCCTGATTTACGGATATCCTTCCGTTTGAAACCTTACCGACACCTATCCTTCCCACATATTCGTTATAATCTATGGTACTTATAAGAACCTGTGTACCTGCATCGGGATCACCCTTTGGTGCGGGAATGTAATCAAGTATCGCCTCGAAAAGAGGGACCATATCAGGTCCTATCTCATCGGCCTTTACTCCGGATCTTCCAAGCTTTGCCGAAGCAAAGATAAAGGGGCAGTCAAGCTGTTTATCATCGGCATCAAGATCCATGAAGAGTTCGAGCACCTCATCCACTACCTCATCACATCTTGCTTCCTCTCTGTCCACCTTATTTACACAGACTATGACGGGCAGCTTAAGGGCAAGAGCCTTCTTAAGGACAAATTTTGTCTGTGGCATGGTTCCCTCAAAGGCATCCACGACAAGTATCGCACCGTCGACCATTTTAAGAACTCTCTCAACCTCACCCCCAAAATCCGCATGTCCGGGAGTATCGACAATATTTATCTTGGTACCCTTATATGTAACGGCAGTATTTTTTGAAAGAATGGTTATTCCTCTTTCTCTCTCGATGTCATTGGAATCCATGACACGTTCCCTGACCTCCTGGTTTTCCCTGAAAACTCCGCTCTGTTTTAAGAGTTCATCCACCAGAGTCGTCTTTCCATGGTCTACATGGGCTATTATCGCTATATTCCTGACATCATCTCTGCTTTGTATCATTTTCCGGTTCTCCGCATACAGATCTGCGGATCATAACCTCCTTAATCGATTATTTCTGTATTTATTATTTTCGGGCACTGCCTTTGGGAAAGACCCGGTCTTTCACATATGAAGGATATGTGTTGCAAAACTGAAATATATCATCAGTGAAAGAGCATCCACAATGGTAGTGATAAAAGGGCTTGCCATTACCGCAGGATCAAATCCCACCTTTTTTGCAAGCATGGGAAGGGTGCATCCGACTATCTTTGCTATGGCTATCTCAACCACCAGTGTCAGACAGATTACAGCGGCAACTGCCATTGTAACATGATCTATGAGCATCATTTTGAAAAAATTCGTTATCGCAAGAGTTATACCGCATAAAACGGCCACACGGATCTCCTTCCAGATAACACGAACTATATCGCTGAATTCTATCTCATTTAAGGAAATACCACGGATTATAGTTACCGAAGCCTGTCCTCCCGCATTTCCTCCCGTATCCATAAGCATCGGAATGAAAGAAGTGAGTACGACATAGGTACCTAAGGCATCCTCATAATGAGTTATTATCCCTCCCGTAACCGTAGCCGATATCATGAGAAGAAGGAGCCAGGGAATACGTTTCTTATACGTTTCGAATATCCCCGTCTTCATATACGGCTTATCAGTAGGTACGATAGCTGCCATCTTTTCAATATCCTCTGTAGTCTCCTCCTGCAGGATATCCATTACATCATCGATGGTTATGATACCTACGAGCCTGTTTTCATTGTCAACGACCGGCATGGCCGTAAAGTCATATTTCTGGAAGAGCATCGCTACTTCCTCCTGGTCGGTAAGGGTATTGACGGATATGATGTTATCATTCATGATATCACCTATTATTTCATCGTCTCCCTTTAGGAGAAGATATCTTAAGGCAACAGTTCCCAAAAGATGCCTTTCATTATCAAGGACATAGCAGATATTGATGGTCTCCTTATCCACTCCTATCTTTCTGATCCTCTCGATCGCCTCCCTTACGCTGAGATTGACCTTCAGATCGACAAACTCCACCGTCATTATACTCCCGGCTGAATCCTCGGGATATCTCAGAAGATGGTTGATATCTCTCCTCGTTTCCGAATTGGCATTAGCGAGCAGCTTTTTAACAACGCCTGCCGGCATTTCCTCCATAAGGTCCGTTGCATCATCGGCCATAAGATTGTTTATGATGTTTGCAGCCTCCCTGTCGGTTATCGATGTGATTATCGTCTGCTCGGTATCTATATCGAGATAGGCAAAAACATCGGCAGCCATGGTTTTTGGAAGAATGCGAAAAACCTTGATCCTGTCCTCATTGGACAAATCCTCCAGTATGGCAGCTATATCCGCCTCATTACACTCGAGCAGCTCGGAACGAAGCTTTGTATACTGCCTGGTATCAATTAATTCACGGATCTCCTCCATAGAATTTTCTGTAGACATAGTAACGCCTCCTTATCTAAGGCATAATTCCCTTTTGGGCAAAAGGATGCCTTTCTGACGTCACCGCATTATGAATTTTATATGCAATCCCATTTAGCGGTGGTATTGATTATGGTGCAAGATCGACCCGGAACATCAGATGCCGTACTTGATGTCGTCTTCTTCATAATTTACCACCACCTTTCATAACAGATTTTTTTTAAAACAGACAAGATCAAAATTTACCTAAATCATTTTAGCAATAAAACTTTTTTTCTTCAACTAAAACTTATCAATTGCATTTATATCGGTTTGAGATTATTATTTGTACGAGGTGAAAATAATGAAAAAATTGACTGAAATACTTAATGAGATCTTTATTGACGGCCTTTCCGGAATGGCCACCGGACTTTTTTCGACACTTATAATAGGGACTATCATAGTTCAGATCGGGTCACTTATCCCCGGAAGCTTAGGTGCAAACATTACAATGATGGGAAAGATCGCCCAGGCTCTTACCGGAGCAGGGATAGGCGCAGGAACAGCCCTGAGGCTTAAGGCAATGCCCCTTACCACGGTCTCCTCCGGGGTATCGGGAATGTTTGGAGCCTTTGCCGCTAAGATAATAGCAGGCACAGTCCTAACAGACGGCGCGATACTTCTTGCAGGACCCGGCGAACCCTTAGGTGCCTTTATAGCGGCCATGACTTCCATATATATAGGAAGACTTATTGCGGGAAGGACTAAGATCGATATTCTCGTAACTCCTTTTTGCTGTATTATATCGGGATCTGCTGTCGGACTCATCCTTGGACCGCCCATCTCCTCCTTTATGACCTGGCTCGGAAGTCTTATCAACTGGGGGACGGAACAGGCTCCGTTTATCATGGGAATAGTAGTATCGGTTCTCATGGGAATGATTCTCACACTTCCCATAAGCTCGGCTGCACTTGGTATAATCTTAGGTCTTAACGGGCTTGCGGCAGGAGCCGCGACCATTGGATGCTGTGCAAATATGATAGGCTTTGCCGTTGCTTCATATAAAGAAAACAAGGTCAACGGTCTTCTGGCTCAGGGACTTGGTACCAGTATGTTACAGATAGGCAATATAGTTAAAAAACCGGTCATATGGCTGCCTGCGATAATCACAAGCGCCATTCTGGGACCGGTTTCAACTATGATCGTTCATATGACAAATAATGCCACAGGCTCGGGAATGGGTACAGCAGGTCTGGTCGGACAGATAAATACTTATCAGACCATGACTGCCCAAGGTATACCCTCAGCCCTTGTCATCACCGAGATATTGATCATGCAGATCATCCTTCCCGCTATCCTTTCATATACGATATCAGATTTCATGAGAAGAAAAGGTATCATAAAGGACGGGGATATGAAATTGGATGTCTGAGAGGCATTCAACTTATAAGAACTCTGCATTCCTTAACTGATCACTTATTACTTAAGGAATTTAAAGTTTCTTATGATGGCAACTTCCTTGGCCTCATTCTTTGCTACCTGTACAAAGGCGATCACCCTTACCACCATAAGAACGAGTTCAAATATAACTCCGGCGATGGGAACGATTATCGTCCAGCAAAGGAAGAGACTTATGATCAAAACGATCGTCTCGATCAAAGATAACTTGAAATTCTCCTTAACGTGAAAAGCAAGATACTCGGATCCTGTCTTTCCTATAAGCCAGAGGATGGCAAAATATAATAATGTTCCCGTAAGACCTGTAAGATACATGAGCATGGCTACTACCTTATTATCGGAAATATCCTTTGCATCAAACTCAGCTGTATGGTCCCACTCGGGAACTATATTTTTTGCTACCATCTGCGGATTATCGATATTGGTTCCGCAAACATGGCAAAAAACATTGCTGTCATCTACCTGTGCTCCACAATTCGGACATGTTTTCATTTTATTGACCTCCCTTAATAAATCATTAATATTGATTATAATCTAAAAATCATCCCTTTTCAACTGTTCATAAGGGTTTAACCGCCCCTGTGATCTGTCTTTTCAATCCTTTCAATGACGAGTCTTCCGTTTGTTGCATCCGTTATGATATTCTGGGCTTTTTCAAATTCCTCGCACGATACCAGAAATTTAAATATAACCTCCTCCTCATACAGGGTATCCGCAAGGATGAACGGCGGAGATTCGATCAGATATTTAAGCTTTCCCGCAAGAGTATAGTCAGACTTGAGTTCACAGCTAAAGCACTCTCTTACGGTCTCTATCCTTGCATTCCTTATCCCTTCCTTTAAGGACTGCCGGTAAGCTCTTACAAGGCCTCCGGTCCCAAGCAGGACTCCCCCGAAATACCTTGTGACTACCACACATACATTTGATAACCCTTCGTTAAGTAAAACCTCGAGCATAGGTCTTCCGGCTGTACCCGGGGGTTCCCCGTCATCACTGCATCTTGTGATCTCTCCCCTGTCTCCTATCACATAAGCTGAACAGTTATGCCTTGCATCCCAGTATTTCTTCTTCATCTCATTAATAAAATCCACAGCCTCCTCCTGGCTTTTAACCGGTCTGAGTGTTGCTATGAACCTTGATCTTTTTACCTCATATTCTCCCACGCTCTCTGAAGCGATAGTCTTATATGTATCCATTTCTTCCCCCGATCTCTTCTCTCTTCCAAAAACCGGTATCTGTTGTCAAGGGCTTCCCTTATACGGTTTATCGGTTTTTCACATATCATCCATTCCCTCTTTACAAAAAAGGATAGCATAATCAGTATAATTTTGCTATAATTAACTAATTTAGAGAGCTTAAAGTAATAAGAACATTTTAGGATAATAACAGTTTCTTTAATGAAAAAGGTGGAGCTATGAATTACAGTCGTACGGGAATAAAAAAAAGAAAGAGAGAGCTTGCCGCAATTACGCCAAGATTTGGGAACTTCTTCGGGGTTTTCACTTTTAAGATCGTTGTGATCGCGGTCATAGCGGTAGCCGTCTGCGGCGTCAGTGCAGCCATAGGCGCCTTTATGGGGGTAATAGCCACCGCACCTGATGTATCAAATGTCGATGTATCACCCGCAGGGTTTTCGACAACTGTTTATGATTCAGAGGGTAATCAGCTCACCAAGCTCATAGCCGAAAACTCAAACCGTATATATGTCACCCTCGATAAGATACCCGAGCATACCCAGAATGCTTTCATAGCCATAGAGGATGAGCGATTCAGAACCCACAACGGAATAGATATCTACGGTATAATGCGTGCCGGCGTGGTCGCACTCACCACCGGCGATCTTTCACAGGGTGCTTCCACCATAACACAGCAGCTTCTCAAAAATAACGTGTTCATCACCTGGACAGAGGAATCCTCCATAATAGATAAGTTCAAGAGAAAATTCCAGGAGCAGTACTGCGCCGTACAGCTTGAAAAGTACATGGACAAGGACACCATCCTTGAAAACTATTTAAATACCATAAACTTAGGGCAGGGAACTCTCGGTATCCAGGCGGCATCCAACAGATACTTCGGAAAGCCCGCAAGCCAGTTAACGATCTCCGAATCCGCCGTAATAGCCTGTATAACCCAGAATCCCTCAAGATGGAATCCCATATCCCATCCCGACAACAACGCCATAAGAAGGGCCGAGGTTCTCAGGAAAATGTTCGAACAGGGCTATATCACCCAGACAGAATATGATGACGCACTGGCCGATAATGTATATGACAGGATCAAAAAGATAGATGAGACCACCGAAAAGAATACCATATACTCCTATTTCGTGGATGAGCTTACGGAACAGGTCATAACCGATCTGCAGGAGCAGCTCGGATACTCATATGCCCAGGCATATAACTCTCTCTACAGCGGAGGACTCAGCATCTTTACGACTCAGGATCCCCGTATCCAGAAGATCTGTGATGAGGAATTTGCAAATACCGAGAATTATCCTGAGGCGACAAGACTCTTCCTCGATATAAGGCTCTCCTATCTGGATGGAAACGGAGATCCCGTCAATTTCAGCGCCCAGAACGTTGAAAACTACTTTAAGGAACAGCGCGGGAACAGCTTTAACATGATATTTACCTCCGAAGAGGAGGCAAATGAAGCAATAGCAGAATTTAAAGCCCACGTGGAAGAACCCGGATATGAACTTGCAGCCGAATCCATTTCCCTGACCCCTCAGCCACAGACCTCCATATCTATAATAGAGCAGTCCACCGGACATGTTGTGGCACTTGTTGGCGGAAGAGGGATAAAGTCGGCAAGTCTTACCCTTAACAGGGCAACTGATACAAAGAGGCAGCCGGGTTCCTGTTTTAAGGTTCTTGCAGCCTATGCTCCGGCACTTGACCATGAGGGCTATACCTTAGCCTCTACCCAGATAGATGAACCCTTTAACTATGAAAACGGAACTCCTGTTAAGAACTGGTACAGCGGATACAAGGGGCTCTGCTCGTTCAGATACGGAATAGAGCAGTCACTCAATATAGTTGCCGTAAAGACCTTAACCGACATCACCCCCGAATTGGGATATGATTATCTTTTAAACTTCGGATTTACGACACTGATAAGAAAGCGTACCGAAAGTAACGGCATGATCACCTCCGATATCACCCAGGCTCTTGCCTTAGGTGGTGTTACCGACGGTGTTACTAACCTTGAACTGACAAATGCCTATGCAACGATAGCAAACGGCGGTCTTTACACAAAACCCATGTTCTATACAAAGATCCTTGACCACGACGGCAATGAGCTTATCGTAAATAAGCCCAAGCAGCGCAGGGTATTAAAGGAAACCACAGCTTATCTCTTAACCAGCGCTATGGTGGACGTTGTTACAAAGGGTACCGGAGCAAGAGTCAATTTCGGGAACATGGCCATAGCCGGAAAAACAGGTACGACCTCCAGTAACGTTGATGTATGGTTCTCCGGATATACTCCCTATTATACCGCCGCAACCTGGGCAGGCTATGATAACAATGTTCACATGAACGGAAGCGCAGGCGAAACGAACATCGCAAAGAATCTGTGGAAGGCCATAATGTCAAGGGTTCATGAAAACCTTGAATATAAGGACTTCGTTCAGCCTCCCGGGATCATTAAAGCAACTGTCTGCAATCTGTCAGGTTTAAAATATACCGGTACATGCGGAGGTTCTCCCACACAGGAGCTTGTGGATGAATCCACCTACAATGCCACAGGCGGATGTGACGGAAGCAGACATCCTCACGGAGCGAAAACGGTATCACTTCCCGCTGTGGGAAGTACAGCCTTTATATGTTCCGCTACGGGTAAGATAGCTTCGGCAGGCTGTCCTTACGCGGTAGCCGGTCTTGTAACAGTCCAGGAATACTGTGAACACGGTATCGCACCTACCGACGCAGACGGTACTACACCCATAACTCTGGATCCTAATGCGGCAGGTATCACAATGGCTCCAACTATGGATCAGGCAGCACTTGAAGCCGCAGCACTTGCGATGCAGCAGGCAGCAGAGGCAGCGGCAGCGCAACAGGCAGCAGAAGCCGCAGCGGCAGCAGCGGCGGCGGCGGCAGCGGCACAGATGCCCGCAACAACTCTTGATCCTAACGCCGTGCCTCAATAATTCAAAGCATCAGATCATATCCTTACATTAAAAAAGGATCTCCGCTAAACCGGAGATCCTTTTTTAATGTAAATAACTGGTTATTACTGATTCATCATGTAATTTGAAAGCTTCATAACATCGTCGGAATTATATGCCACCAGCTCTATCTCCTTGATGGTTCCGTCTGAGAATACATTTGCAAGTGCAACATACTGTGTAAGCTTTGACTTAAGGTTAAGTCTGTCGCCTTCGTCCGTTACAAGCTCTATCCTGCCTTTACACTCATTTACAACCTCGAAAAATCTGTTAACATCTTTAATATTCTGTACTTTCATCTATATATCTCCTTTCTCTGTAAACGTCAGATTATCGGGAATAGTTCCCGTATATCGTATATATGAATATTTGTGCCATCTTACACTTATAAGAGCCGGTTGTCAAGTCCAACTCCTTAACCGTATGTGTAAGAGAACAATATCCTTACTTTGCAAGGAGCATCATTATCTCGTTACTTCTTTTGACAAAATCGGTCATTGCCTCAGGAGATAAAGGCTTATTTGCGATAACCGCAAGATCATAAAGCTGTCTGCAGAAGACAGGAACATGCTCTGCTTCCTCATTATCAAGGATATACTGCACAAGCTTGTTATTGGCATTGAGGATAAGGGTATTGCTCTCTTCTCCAAACATTCCCATGTCCATTCCGTTAGCCGAATACATCTTCATCATATCCATCATACGGCGGCTTTCTTCCGATACGGTAAGCATGGAGGAGATATTTTCATTCTTAAGCCTTACTACCTTAACCTCAAGCTTATCCTTTTCAAGAGCCTTCCTGAATATCCCTGTAAGCTTATCCGCGGTTTCTTTAAGCTTATCCTCATCCTCCTCCTTAGTCTCATCCCTGGCGGATTCCGTAACATCAGCATCTATCCTCATAAATCTGATGTCCTCATTCTTGGATTCAAGCTGGGATATGAAGGCCTGATCGATGTTATGTGTAAGAATAACGGCATCCATACCGTTTTCCTTAAACATGTTGATATACTGTGACTGCTGTATGGGATCGGTGACGTAGTATATAGTCTTTCTTATCTTCTTTTCATCACCCTCTGCCTCATCTCCTACATCCTTCTCATCCTCATCCACCACTTCGGCTTCTACCTTATCACCGTTTTCATCAACAGCTTCTTCTTTTTTCTTCTTATCGAGCTCTAAGCATTCGGGAAGAGTCAGATATTTATCCTCAAGGTTCTTAAAGAGGATATAGTCTGTCATCTTATCGCAGAATTTATCATCCTTAAGACATCCGAATTTGATGAAAGGACTGATATCATCCCAATACTTCTCGTATTCCTCCTTATCCGTCTTGCACATCCCCGAAAGCTTGTCCGCAACCTTCTTGGAGATATAATCGGAGATCTTCTTGACAAACCCGTCATTCTGAAGAGCCGACCTTGAAACATTCAGAGGAAGATCAGGACAGTCGATGACACCCTTTAACAGCATGAGGAATTCCGGTATGACCTCCTTGATGTTATCTGCTATAAATACCTGATTGTTATATAATTTTATTGTTCCCTCGATCGATTCATATTCCATGTTGATCTTGGGGAAATAAAGGATACCCTTAAGGTTAAAAGGATAATCCATATTCAGATGTATCCAGAACAGGGGCTCCTTATAATCCATGAATACCTTACGATAGAACTCAAGGTATTCCTCCCTGCTGCAGTCATTTGGATGCTTTGCCCAAAGAGGCTTTGTATCATTAAGGGGAACAGGTCTTTTTAATATCTTAACCTTATCCTTTGCCGGAGAAACCTCTACCTTTTCTTTGGTTCCGTCCTCCTTTTCCTTTTCTTCGTATTTTGCTTCCTCATGGATTGTTTCTATTACCGTGTCCTTATCGGTTTTTTCGGAAGCATCTATAGTCTCATATTCAGGTTCTGCATCGGCCTTTTCAAGATAGATGGGGTATGGCATGAAGCTGCAGTACTTTTTTATCACCTCTCTTGCCCTGTACTCATTTGAAAATTCAACCGACTCATCCGAAAGAAACAGTGTTATCTCTGTTCCGGGTTCCTTTTTATCACCCTCATCCAGGGTATATTCCGTACCACCGTCACACTCCCAGTGTACCGGTTTTGCATCCTTTTTATAGGATAAGGTGTCGATATGTACTTCATCGGCAACCATGAAGGCCGAATAGAATCCGAGACCGAAATGACCTATGATCTGGTCCTCGTTAGTCTTATCCTTATACTTCTCAAGGAAAGCAGTAGCTCCCGAAAAAGCTATCTGGGTAATGTACTCCTCCACCTCATCGGCATCCATTCCCAAACCGGTATCGATGAATTTCAGGGTTTTTTCCTTGGGATTTACTATAACCGTGATCTTGTTTTCAAAATCATCCGGATAGGAATATTCCCCGATCATATCGAGTTTCTTAAGCTTTGTTATGGCATCGCATCCGTTTGATATCATCTCACGTACGAAGATATCGTGATCGGAATAGAGCCATTTCTTGATAATAGGGAAAATATTATCGCTATTTATCGATAAGTTACCTTTTTTTGACATTTGTATCACTCCTTTGACTTAATCCTTTATTTAGAAATATTAATACAGGTAAAATGATAAGTCAAGAAAAAATTAGCACTCATTTAAAATGAGTGCTAACAAAACTCTTCATATCAAACATTCCTAAATGATATCTATCTCATCCTCAGCTTCCCTTTTGTTGAAGGCATAACCTATCACCGCTCCCACGATACCTCCGACTATATGCGCGGTATTTGATATATCATCGGAAACTATGAGTCCCTCATACAGCTGCTGTCCGATGTAGATCACCGCCACAAGGATAAAGGTAAGGGGGATCTCCCCCGAATTAAAGCCTGTGAAGGAGGCTAGCACGATAAAGGCAAATACGACCCCGCTCGCTCCGCATAAAGCCGTATTGGCAGAGAAAATACTGTTTACGATACCTGTCGCCAAAGCAGTGACTGCCATTATCCTTATTATCATCCCCGATCCGTACTTTTCCTCAAGCATGGGCCCAAGGAGCAAAAGATAGGAAGCATTCCCGATAAAATGTAACCAGCTGCTGTGTCCGAGCACATGGGTGAAAAGCCTTATAAAGGTAAGCGGATTTAAAAGCGATGATCTGTAGGTCATAAATAAGGTCCTGGTTATCGCTCCGCCGCTTATATAGCCTGCTATCAGTACGATAAGCGATACCATCACAAAGTTTAATATGACCGGTGAATTATACGATACCCTGATTTTTCTTTTTTCCCTCATCATAAGTCTCTCCCCTCGTTCTTCTTTAAGTACTGCCCTTAAGCCTCAGGCTTTATTCCTTTATTATTTTCCTACGTTATTGCTCCGCCCTCCACTACCGTAAAGTACGAATCATAAAGGTCGAAGAAATTGGTCGTCTTTATCTCGTCTGTTTTGGTATAGGACAGCGACAGCCAAAGCGGCTCATTAAGATTTGATTTAAGCTCAGTTACATATTCCTTATAAGCAGCATTGAACGCCTCCTGCTTTTTTTCCTTTACGATATTTAACTTGTTCTTTTCGGTCTCTTCCTTGTTAAATGAAGAACGGCATTTGATTATATGATAACCGTATTCGGTCTCTATTATATCGCTAATCTCTCCGTTTGCGAGATTAAAAGCGGCGCTTTCAAGTGCATAGGGCATAACTCCCCTGCCGAAGCTGTATTCACTCTCTTCATCCTCGTTATAATAGCTGTCGGCAAGAACATCAAATTCCGTTCCCTCATCTATCTTTTTTTTGATCTCCAATGCTCTTTCATAGGCCTTTAGCTTTTCATCGTCGGAATACGGCACCAGTTTTCCGTTACTGTCCATTGCCGAGGTCTTTACAAGAATACTCCCTACTGTTATCGTCCTTGCGGCATCATCACTTATTTCGGGATTCACCTCATCGGTAATGGAATGGTAGAGAAGATCGGCAATGGCATATTCTCTGTACATCCCGTATACCTTCTCCTCATCGATCTTCATGATCTCCTTTTCAGCCTCGCTTAAGCCGTCCATATAAACTCTGGCCGCTGTCCTTACCTTGTTATCGGTTTCCTCATCCAAGGATATCTTTCTCTCCTGCGCCATAAGGTTCATGACCTTTATCTGGGCAAGCCTTGCAAGTATCGTATCCTTATATCTTTCCTGTACCGTGGAACCGTCTTCAAGCTCAGCCTGCCATATCCGATCCCCGAAGAGCTCACTGTATCCGTTCTCGGAATTGACCATATAAACAAGTGCCTCATAATCATAGCATGAGGACGTCTCTATCCGGAAAATCTCTCCCTCCTCAAATTCGGTGGTAAGAACTATTTCTGTCTTCTTTTTTCCGCATCCTGAGAGAGCTGTCAGGATAAAGACTGCCAGTATTATCAAGTATGTTATCGTTTTCTTCATAAGCCTGTATTCTCTGTCAATTCTTTGCATTTTCCTTTTTCCCGTTTAATTCTATCATAAAAAGCGAAAAAAGGAGTGTATTATCTTTATAAAGCTTTCATTAACCTTTCATAAACCTTTCACTTGCTATTTTATCAAAAAGATATTAGAATTTAAGAAACTCATTAACAAACAGAGATAAAAGAAACAAAACGAGGAGGAACTATAAATGGCTGGTAAATTTGGCAAGATTCTCGCATTTGCAACGATAGCCGGAGCCGCTTGTGCGGGAATATACTACTTCTTTTTACGTGATGAAGTTAACGAACCCGAGGATGCAGCAGGTAATAAGGAAAGTGATTTAAAGAAATTCTTTGACGAGATGCCTTCAAGGGAATATGTGCCATTAAATAAAAATGCTGCTGAAGCCGACAAAATGAAATCATCCATAAAGGATAAGATCGACCAGGCTGCAGAAGAGGAAAAAGAGCGTAAGCAGGAGGAAGCTGACGGAGTCGGGCTTGTTAAGGATGACGTAAAGACCGATGATTTTGAGTTTAAGGATCTTGATAAGGATTCAGACAAGGAAGACGATAAGTCTGAATAAAAGATTTTGAAGCTCTCCTCAGGCAGAGTATCACAGAGCATCTTAAAAGGAAGGGATCTCCCTTCCTTTTTTTACGTTTTTTATCATTTCCCTCTCATCGCCCAAATCCAAGCAGTATATATACCAGAAAGGAAGAAAGGCAGAAAATATAAAGCAGCAAAAACACCACCTTTACCCTGCCCTCCTCTTCCGGCCTTCCATCCGTATATATCCCAAAAAACAACCCGTCGGTAACTATTACCGCAGAAATATATCTGAAATCCATCGCACTGAAATTATCGGAGGAAAGGGCAAAGGAAAAATAGGATATTAGCATTACGATATAGTATATAAAAAGCATCACCCATAAATCCGACATGCTCTCCCTTCTGATATTAAAGCTCCTGCCCCTGATGATCCCCTTTATAAGAGAAGCCTTAACGTAAACACCGCATAAAACGAGAAGGATGGCGCTTATAAAAAGGACCACTGCAAACGGTGTTACAAAGGGTGCATCAAGCCCCAGATCATATTCTCCGAACAGAGAGCTCTTGATCATCTGGACTATGACATTATACTCATCATATTTATCTCCGTAAGCTATCATCGAGGGGTATATACTGTTGATCCTTATATCGAGTATCCTCGATACGAATCCTGTTTGGGGGAGTATCTCTCCGACAGGCGGGATATAATTAAAGGGCATCCCGAAGCTGATCATATTTCTGATCTCCCATCCTATCCCCAGCGGAAATACTATGATACCAAAGATCACAAACCAGATAAGATATTTTATCCTGTCTTTTTCATCCCTTATAAATCTCAGCAAAAAGATAAAGGCAACAGCAGGTGCTACCGTACCCCCCGAAAGCTTTGCAAGCATTGAAAG
Source organism: Lachnospiraceae bacterium (assembly GCA_024687745.1). GTDB lineage: Bacteria > Bacillota > Clostridia > Lachnospirales > Lachnospiraceae > UBA2868. Next base: position 54,702 of record JAILEM010000152.1, on the reverse strand, counting down.
ACCTATCGCAAGGGCCAAAAGAATGATGTATGGCAAACAAGGATTTTTATACCAGAGAATGGCAATATAGAGAGCCGCTATCGAAAAGACCAGGGAAAGAGCATCATTATTAATACTTCCCGACATAATTATGTAAACCGGATGGAAGGAGATCAGTAGCATAGCGGCAAGCATACCCTTTTTCTTAAGCTTTAACTCCCTGCATATGAATAAAGACAGGATCTCCACTGCCGAGGTATAAAAAAGGGTAAGCGCCTGGACATTTTCCTGAAGCTGTCTGTATACATGGGTGAACTTATTGCAGAGCTTCATCCAGACAGCTGCGATCACGTGATGGAGAGGCGGCTGAAAAAATGCCCATTTTTCTCTTGGATCTCCGGTGGGAAGTGCATTGTTATAATATATATACTCTATATAGGCAGCATGTCCCTCGGGCGCCCCGAAGTCTATGACATCATGCTGTCTGGTATAGACGGCTGTATAAAGCACATAGGCTGTCTTTAAAAGGATCCCTGAGATCATGATAATATATATAACCGTCATCTCATCCTTTTTTATATCCTTCCAAAATGTAAGAATAAGCACCGTTCCGGCAATAAACGCAAACAGATAGGCCGGGTTCTTAAGCGTCTCCTGTGTTGTATCAAAACAAAAGCTCACTGTAAGGATGAGCGTAAAGAGAAGTATGAAAGGTTTTAGTGCAAATGACGAATTTTTCATGTTTTTATTATACACTTTTTTTACTATTTTATAAATTGTATTTATCAGAGGCAGGTGTTAAACTGTAACTGTTGTGATCATGAGTATCTCTAAACAGACAGATATTCATTATGATAAGCGGATCAAATCCCCGATCGGATATAAGGAGGCTTATATGGGCGGTTTTTTTGGAGTCGTTTCTAAAAAGGAATGTAAATATGATCTGTTCTTCGGAACCGACTATCATTCGCATCTCGGTACCAGACGCGGCGGAATGGCTATGTTTGGTTCTACGGGTTTTGACCGGGCCATACATAATATCCAGAACTCTCCCTTCCGTACCAAATTCGAGAGAGATGTTCAGGAGTTTGACGGAAAGATAGGTATCGGGTGTATATCAGATTACGAACCCCAGCCCCTCCTTATCCAGTCTCATCTCGGAAGCTTTGCCATAACCACTGTGGGTAAGATAAATAATTCAGACGAGCTTATAAGTGAGGCCTTCAGTAAGGGAGGAACTCAGTTCCTTGAAATGAGCGGAAGCAATGTAAACCCCACGGAGCTGGTGGCTTCCCTTATAAACAAAAGGGACTCGATCCCGGAGGGTATAGAATATGCCCAGAGTGTTATCGACGGCTCCATGTCTATCCTTGTAATGACAGACAGGGGACTGTATGCCGCAAGGGATCTGTATGGCAGGACCCCCATAGTCATAGGCGGCAAGGAGGACGGTTACTGTGTCTCCTTTGAAAGCTTTGCCTATATCAACCTCGGATATTCCGATAAAAAAGAATTGGGTCCCGGCGAAATAGTATATATAACAACCGATGGGATAGAGACCATCAGAAAAGCCGGAGATACCATGAAGATCTGTACCTTTTTATGGATATATTACGGTTACCCCACCTCCTCCTACGAGGGGATAAATGTGGAGACCATGCGTTATGAATGTGGAAGGAGACTTGCGCAAAGAGATGCTTCCGGACCTGATATAGTTGCGGGCGTTCCCGATTCCGGAACCGCTCATGCAATAGGCTATGCCAACGAGTCAGGCATCCCGTTTGCAAGACCCTTCATAAAATATACTCCCACCTGGCCGCGGTCTTTTATGCCGACGGATCAGAGTCAGAGAAACCTTATAGCCAGAATGAAGCTTGTACCGGTGGATCCCCTCATACACGGAAAGTCCCTTCTCCTTATTGACGATTCCATAGTAAGGGGAACGCAGTTAAGAGAAACAACAGAGCTATTATATAAGAGCGGTGCAAAGGAAGTTCATATAAGGCCTGCATGTCCTCCGCTTTTATACGGATGCAGATTTTTGAATTTTTCACGCTCCAATTCGGAGTATGATCTTATCACACGACGTATAATCAGAGAACGTGAGGGTGAAAATGTTTCGGATGAGATATTATCGGATTATTCCGATCCCGATTCGGCCAATTATAATGAAATGGTAGATGAAATAAGAAAGAAACTCAACTTCACCTCCCTTAAGTTTCACAGACTCGATGACATGGTGGATTCAGTCGGCCTTGACAAGGAGAAGCTCTGTACATACTGTTGGGACAAAAAGGGGGATTGCCGCTCATGTAACGGCTGTCCCGGAGGCAGAAAGAAATGATAAATTTTGAAGAAGAATTAAAGAAATTCCAACCCAGCATGGAGGTCGAACAGGTGGAAAACGCCGTATACGAGCACGACCTTACGGATATGACCGATATTTTGCTGGAAATGATAAAGAACGATAAGGAAACCACAGAAGCAGCTGCTCTTATAAAGGCTACGCTCGAGGATACACAACCTATGTAAGGGGAAAAACATGAAATGTTATGCATGCGGCAATCGTCTCAACGAGTTAGATTACTGCCCCACCTGCAAGGCTGATGTAAGGCTTTATAAAAAGATCATCTCAAATTCCAATGCGCTTTATAATGATGGTCTTGAAAAAGCACGCGTCCGTGACCTCTCAGGTGCCGCACAATCGCTGAGGCAGAGCCTTAAATATGATAAAAAGAATATAAATGCAAGAAACCTTTTGGGCCTTGTATATTTTGAGATGGGTGAATCCGTACTCGCCCTTTCGGAATGGATAATAAGCAAAAACTACGAAAGCAAAAAAAATATAGCTGATGACTATATCAATATATTAAGTGCCAACCAGAATAAGCTCGATACAATTAACCAGACCCTGAAAAAATACAATCAGGCCCTGCAGTACTGCTATCAGGATACAAGGGATCTGGCCGAGATACAGCTTAAAAAGGTACTCTCCATCAACAAAAACCTGATCAGTGCCTATCAGCTCTTAGCTCTTATATACATAGACAACGGAGACTACTCAAAGGCAAGGAGGATCCTCCTTAAGTCACTGTCAATAGATGCCACCAATACACGTTCAAGATACTATCTTCTTAACGTTAACGAAGCACTTAAGGATATAGCGGAGCATTCAAGCGATAAGAAAAAGCGTCAGGATGCCCTCAATACGATAAGCTACCAAAGCGGAAATGACACTATAATACAGCCTGCTCTGCCAAAAGAAAGAGTGGGAATGTCCTCTATCATTAATATCATACTCGGACTTCTTGTCGGAATAGCCATCTGCTGGTTTTTAGTGCTTCCGGCCCGTATAGAGAATGAAACAGAGGGATATGACAAGCAGTACAAGCTTGTAAGTGAAGAGCTTGCCGCGGAAAAATCAAATTCCCAGGAAAGGGAACAGATACTCACACAGTACGAAACAAAGCTTACGGAATATGAGGATGAGATCAATTACCTTAAGGGTTCTAACGGAGTAATGAATGAAAATGACTATCTGATGAAGGCAGCAAGCGAATATCTTGGTTCAGAGGATGCATCGTCAGCCGTCATTGACAATCTCACAAATATTTCCGAGGAATATCTTCAGGGCGCCAATCCATCCTTTGTGGAGCTATACAATATCCTGAGTCAGAACGCGGGATCAAATGCAATATCAAAATATGTGGCCGATGCCAAAACGGCAATGAGACAGAACGATTATACCACCGCCATAGATAACTTTTCCAAGGCCTGGAACCTGCATCAGGACGATCCGGAGCTTTTGATGTCACTCGCCCATGCTTACAGGGAGTCCGGGGACATTAACAAAGCCAACGAACTCTATACCCAGGTAATGAACACATTTCCCGAAAGTCAGGCGGCCATCGATGCCGGAGACTATATCACTGAATAGATCTTCCTGATATGATCTTAAAAGGCCGGGTCAGCTTAGCTGACCCAGTCTTTCTTTAACCTGTTCCATCATCTGCTCATATTTTTTGAGCTTCTCTTTTTCCTCTTCTATCTTCTCCTTAGGAGCCTTACTTAAGAATTTTTCATTATTGAGCATGGAATTTGATCTCTTTAACTCTCCCTCCAGCTTCTTTTCCTCCTTCTTAAGTCTTTCGATCTCCTGCTTTATATCAACAAGTTCGGCAAAAGGAATATAGATATTGGCATCCGGTATAACAACAGAGACTGCATCATCCGCTATTCCCTCCTTTTTGCGCAATACATCAACCTCGGAGGCCGATGCAAGGGAGGCAAAAAACAGTTTACCCTCTTCAAAAGCCCTGATAATGTCCTCTTTTTGGGACACAATATAAACGTGAGCCTTCCTTGAAGGCGGAACATTCATCTCTGTCCTTGCATTTCTGATACCCCTGACTGCCTCTTTGATTATCTCGATCGATGCCTCTTCCTTTTCAAAATTCCTGCTCTCTTCATATACAGGCCAGCTTGAGATCATTATCGATTCTTCCTCATCCTGAAGAGTTGTAAAGATCTCCTCGGTAATAAACGGCATATACGGATGGAGAAGCTTTAAGGCATCTATGAGCACGGACTTTAAGGTATACAGAGCTGCATTTCTTGAACACTCATCATCCGAATTATAAAGCCTTGGCTTAACCATCTCTATATACCAGTCACAGAATTCATCCCATATAAAATCACAGGTCTTTGAAACGGCGATACCAAGCTCAAACTTATCAAGATTCTCTGTAACCTCCCTGATAACCTTATTAAGCTTGCTCATGATCCATTTATCCACGGGCTCAAAGTCAGATTCCTTCGGGATCTCCACTGTCTTATCCCCTATGTTCATCATGATAAATCTGGATGCATTCCATACCTTATTTGCAAAGTTTCTGTTGGCCTCAACTCTCTCATAGTAGAAACGCATATCATTACCCGGTGCATTCCCGGTAATAAGTGTCAGTCTTAAGGCATCCGCTCCGTATTTATCTATTATCTCCAACGGGTCTATACCGTTTCCCAAGGACTTAGACATCTTCCTGCCCTGTGAATCCCTTACAAGCCCGTGGAAAAGCACCGTCTTAAACGGCCTCTCTCCCATCTGTTCATATCCTGAGAATATCATTCTTATAACCCAGAAGAATATTATGTCATAACCCGTAACGAGGACATCTGTAGGATAGAAATAGTCAAGATCCTCGGTCTTTTCAGGCCATCCCAGTGTGGAAAAAGGCCACAGAGCCGAAGAAAACCAGGTATCTAACGTGTCGGGATCCTGTGTGAATTTATCATGTCCGCACCTTGGACATTTACAGGGAGCCTCCTTGGATACAACAGTTTCTCCGCATTTTTCACAGTAATATGCCGGTATCCTGTGTCCCCACCATAGCTGTCTGGATATACACCAGTCTCTTATGTTTCCGGTCCAGTTATAATAGGTCTTCTCCATCCTTTTGGGAATAAGCCTGATATCGCCGTTTTTTACCGCCTCTTCCGCCGGCTTTATAAGCTCATCCATTTTGACGAACCACTGCATCTTGACCATAGGCTCTATCGTTGTACCGCATCTGTCATGAGTACCGACATTATGTGTATGCTCCTCTATCTTAACAAGAAGTCCCATCGAGTCAAGCTCCTTTACGATGGCTTCTCTTGCCTCATATCTGTCCATGCCGCAGTATTTTCCGCCGTTCTCATTTATCGTGGCATCATCATTTAGGATATTTACGACAGGAAGATCATGTCTCTTTCCTACCTCAAAGTCATTAGGATCATGTCCCGGAGTTATCTTTACAACACCTGTTCCGAATTCCATATCAACATACGGATCCCCGACTATCGGCAGCTCCCTGTTGACTATGGGAAGCATAAGCTTCTTTCCGATAAGATGTTTATATCTGTCATCCTGCGGATTTACGGCAACGGCTGTATCACCTAACATAGTCTCCGGCCTCGTGGTCGCAAATTCTATGAATCTGTCACTGCTGACACTTCCGTCATCCTCGATAAACGGATATCTGATATGCCAGAAATGTCCTGCCTGTTCCTCATACTCAACCTCTGCATCCGATATCGATGTATTACATACAGGACACCAGTTTATTATCCTGCTGCCCTTATATATGAGACCTTTATTGTACAGTTTGCAGAACACCTCGGTGACTGCCCTGTTGCATCCCTCATCCATGGTAAAGCGTTCCCTGTCCCAGTCACAGGATGAACCGAGCTTCTTAAGCTGTTCCACTATCCTTCCGCCGTACTCCTTCTTCCATTCCCAGGCTCTTTCAAGAAACTTTTCCCTGCCAAGATCTTCCTTATCTATTCCTTCTTTTTTTAATGTTTCGATTATCCTTACTTCCGTAGCTATGCTGGCATGGTCTGTGCCCGGCTGCCAGAGAGCATTATACCCCTGCATCCTTTTATACCTTATAAGGATATCCTGCATAGTGTTATCAAGTGCATGTCCCATATGCAGCTGCCCCGTGATATTTGGAGGCGGTATCACTATAGTAAAAGGTGTTCTGCTCTTATCTGCCTCTGCATGAAAATACTTTTTGTTCATCCATTTAGCATAAATCCTGTCCTCCATACCATGGGGATCATAGGTCTTTGCTAATTCTTTTCCCATCTGTTCTTCCTCCTGACAAAACTCTGATTATATTTAAGCCTCTTCCGGCTTTTCAGCTTCTGTATCTCCGGCCTCTATATTTCCGGCCTCTATATTTCCGGCATCTATATTTCCGGCTTCTGTATCTCCGGCTTCCGTATCTCCGGCTTCTTCCTTAGAAATATCCTCTTTCTCTTCTTCTGCCCTGAACACTACCCTGTTCCTTCCACCCTCCTTGGCCTCATACAACAGCATATCGGCAGCATTTACGTCCTCATCCATGCTCCTTTCCTTATCGCTTGCAGCAACACCGAAGGACATGGTGACGCTGTGTATCTTTCCCTCATGATTGACCTCTAAGGCCCTTATCTTATCAAGGACTCCCTGAGTGGCCAGACCTGCGGCATCCAGATCCATATTTTCAAAGATCAGCAAAAACTCCTCGCCGCCCCATCTTGTGGCATATCCGAAGGGAGCCATACCCTCCCTCAGGACTCTTGCAACCTCCTTCAATACGACATCTCCGCATTCATGGCCAAAGCTGTCATTAAACTTCTTAAAGAAGTCTATATCGCCTATGGTAACACAATATCTTATTCCGTCATTCTTAAACTCATTCAGTTTATTTACGGCATATCTCCTGTTGTATATTCCGGTAAGAGCATCTCTTTCGATAAGTCTCCTTAATGAACCTCTGAGCTTCGTGACAAGCCTTCCCAGCTCTCCAAGCTCATCACTCCTGTTTGCTACCGCCGGATCAAGCTCTGTTGAAAGATCACCGTCTGCTATCTCATTTGTAAATTTCATTATCTTCTTTATCGTAGCAATAATGCCCGAAGTAAACCTGATTATGAGAAGGGCCGTGATCACCATCGCAGCAACGATTATCAGAGCACTTTTGGCTACTGCGATAAAAGCCATCCTTGATATCTCGGATGCGGGCTTCGCAACGCCTATCATTCCTAAGGCCGTATCATTATCCTCAGACATAAGAGGTGTATAATATGCATAATAATTCTCATTCCCTATAACGATATTATCGTAGAACATTTCTTTTCTGTTTGTTACCACGTCGGTCACTATGGCCGGATTGATACCTGTCTTTAGGAAGCGGTTACCCTCTGAGTCCCTGACCGTCGTAAGAAGTCTGGTGTCCAGGAAAAAGATAGAGATATCAAGACCTGTTTCCTCATGTATGGAATCTATCATCCCATAGCTTTCGGTCATATCGCTGCTTCCCTTGTAAAAATCTATATCATCACCGTAAATGACCACATTATAGTCGCCCTCATACATATTACCGTATGCTTCCTTGACCGTATATGATACATTTCTGAGATTATTCCTGGCTTCCTTTGCAACGTCATTTGTCAGTGTAAAGGAGATATAGATCATTATCACGATGCCGTAGATAACAAGCGGAAAAAGAGTGACCCAGAGCATTCCCGCATAAAGGCTGTTTGACCCCTTTATATCCTTGACTCTGGCTATTTTATTCTTCTTTTTTTTGTTGTTCTTTTTATCATCCTTCATTTATCATCATCCAATCCTGTTTTTGTTCTGCATAAAAGATCATTCCTGGGCTTTTTTCAACAGCTGCATCCTGAACTGCTTGGGTGTAGTACCCCTGTGCTTTTTAAAATCCTTTATCATATGTGAACAATCGGCAAATCCCGTCTCCTGGGCTATATAGGTGAGATCAAAATCGGTGAACATCAAAAACTCCTCCACCTTATATACTCTCATCTCTTCTATATATTCCTTGCAGGTCTTACCGTAGACCGAAGCAAACTTTTTGGCAAAATAGGCATAGCTCATGCCGCAGGCCTTTGCTATGTCTGCGGTTTTAATGCCTGAGGACATGTTTTTATCTATATACTCGGTAATACTGTATATATCATAGCTTTCGTCGGAAAAAGCCTCATCATTGAGCACAAGCCCTTTATCCACCCATATCCTCACCATAAAGGTAAGGAGCTTATAAAGAGAACATTTGACTATCATATCATATCCGTATTTATATCCGTTCATTTCCTTTATACATTCATGGGCGAGCTCGGGCATTCCCATACTCTCTGTCTGGCTTTTGTCAAACAGACAGAGCATATTCTGGCTCGCAGCGGATTTTAATACATTTCTGGGCTTGGGGGCATAGGGTGAGCTCATGGCTATGACATTTGCATCAAACTTAAATACAGCATGTCTTTCATATCCGACCGAATCTATGGAGTGAACAACCTGCGGGAAAAATATGAACATGCTCCCCTCTCTCACTTCATACTTTTTATTATCGGCGGAAACAAGGGCCGTACCTTCAAGTACATATAATATTTCCGTATAGTAATGCCAATGGGGATGAACCGGGAAGGTGTCACTTTCTGTTCCATGATAAAAACACTCTACCGGTTTTTTTATCATATCTCCCTCTTCATATAAATATGCCATTCGCTCTGCCTTCCTGTCTTTATCAAAGATTATCACTAATAAATATAATCTAATCGGCACATTTTTTCAATGTGACTTTACACAAAATGCCAAATTATCGAATACTTCAAGCTTTGAAGAGGCCTTATTCCCATTATCCTTCACAGCCAAAAATACAGACCCTTGCCAAAAATAAAGCAACGGTCTGTATCTCAGTCGGATTACTTAAAGCAGTACTTTGATCCTTTTCAGATTCCCCTGCCTTCAGATCCCCCTGAAGGAGAATTCAAGCTTTAAGGGTTTGCTGTTATCTATCATGTGCTCGGGCTTTGTTCTCGCTCCCCAGGTATCATCCCCTGCAACCCCCATCTGCTTAAGTCCTATACGCGCATAGGTATAATGAACCGGAGGCAGCTCGGTCGGATGAGATGCATTATCTATCTCATGAGGTGAATAAGGCAGGACAGACACGCTTAAATCTTCTCCCTCAAACCTTATTCCTCTCCCCCTGTCATCTGTTATCTCAGCATAGCGGACACCCATATGGTTTCCGCACTCCTGCGGCCTTAAGTAACGTGCCACATTATCACTTACCCTGTTTGAATAAACCCCCAGACGGGCATGCGGTCTGTCTATATAATTCTCATCCGGTCCAAGGCCATACCATTTAAGATTGCAAAGCTCCGCATCCAGAGTAAAGATAACGCTGAACTCAGGTAGTTCTCCAACATCACTGCTCTTATCCATTGAAAGCTCTGCATCCACCCACCCGTCAGAATGTACTCTGTAGCTGAGACAGCAGTCAAGCGCCGGCTTTGTTGGAAGATGATATGTCTGTATCACCTTTATTCCATCCTCTGTCTTCTCTGTAGTAAACGGGGTACCGGAGACTTCCCTAGGTGTACTTATTTTATGTGTAAGATACATGCTTGCTATCTTCCATTCACCCGCACGGAAGGGCAGGAGGTTTGCCGAGTCATTATCGTTTAGAGGTCTCCAGAAGTTTGGCAGAGGGATCTTTTTTAACAGCTCGCTCCCGGCATACTTATAAGATACCGCTCCTCCCATAAGGCCTGAGAAGATCACCTCAAAATCCTCTCCCCTTACCCCGAGGTTATAGGTTCCCTTGGATATCACAGCCCTCTTTTTACAGTGGGTTATTTCTCCTCTCCTTCCATATACCCTCTGGGCATAGGCTATCTCATGCCCGGCATCTGCATAGCTCTTATCCTCCCTCAGTGTAAATGAAACATCAAGAACATATTCCCTCTCATCAGGTACCTCTATCGGGATCTTAAAACTCTTCTGCGATAGCGGCTCAACGCTGTATCTGTCCTTAACCTCTGTTATGACCTCTCCCTCTTTTATAAGGCTTATCCTGCAGTCATATTCATCTGCGTCCGTAAATAGATTTCTGTTTTTTACAGTAAATTCATCCTTATCAAAGGTTATGACAAGCGGTCTGTAATTATATTTTATCTCCTGGATCTTTGGCGAAACATCCCTGTTTCTTCCATATACTATACCGTTTCCGGAGAAGTTCCCGTCATGCGGCCTGTCATCGAAATCACCGCCGTATGCCTGATACTCATTGCCGTATCTGTCCCTTGCAGTCAGGGACTGGTCTATATAATCCCATATAAATCCACCCTGATACAACACCTCCTCATCGGCATAGTCAGTATACAGATACATTCCCCCGCATGAATTTCCCATGGCATGGGTATATTCACAGTTGATAAAGGGCTTATCCCTGTTCTCCTTAAGATAATCCCTTATCTTCTCGACACTCCAGTACATAGTGCTTACCATATCTGTCGTATCGGGATACCTCTGATCGTTTATAACGCCTTCATAATGAACAAGTCTTGTATCGTCTGCGGCCTTCAAAGCATCATGCATAAGCTTGAAGTTCCTTCCTCCAAAGGCTTCATTACCAAGGGACCAGATCAGTATGCAGGGATGATTCTTATCCTTTTCATACATATTTGACGCTCTTTTAAGAACAGCCTCCCTGTACTCCTCCCTGTCACCGGGCAGAGCATATTCTATGGGTCTATAGCCTCTTAATATGGGATCCCATATACCGTGGGTCTCCAGATTTGTCTCATCTATAACATAGAGTCCAAGCCTGTCGCAAAGCCTGTAAAAGAAGGTACGGTTAGGATAATGACTGGTCCTTACGGCGTTTATATTATTCCTTTTCATTGTGACAAGATCCTTTGTGATCTCTTCTTCGGTTACAACTCTGGCATTGAGGGATGAAAAATCATGCCGGTTGACCCCTCTGAAAACAATACGCTTTCCGTTAAGTGTCATTACGCCGTTTTTTAACTCAAACCTTCTGAAGCCCACGGGCTCGGAGATGATCTCCTTGAAAGCTCCGTCAGTACCGTAGACAGTTATTCTCAAAAGATACAGATAAGGTTTTTCGGCACTCCAGAGTTTCGGATCCTTTATCTCATATTCCGATATACTCTCTTTTCCTATCCTTTTCCTTTCGGAAAGAACTGTCTCTTTGTTATCTTCAAGCTCTATAAGGACCTCGGCCTTTGAAGACACCTTAAGCCCTATACAAAGCAGAGCCTTTGCCAAATCTTTATCAGGCTGTGCCGTTATCCTTATATCATCGATATGAACATCCGGCTTTGTGTAGAGCCATACATCACGGAATATCCCGGAAAACCTGAAAAAGTCCTGATCCTCAAGAAAGCTTCCTCCACTGAATCTGAATACCATGACGGCCAGTTTGTTTACCTTATCACGATAGATGTATTCCGTAAGATCAAATTCCGCAGGCGTAAAACTGTCCTCACTGTACCCTATATACTGCCCGTTAAGCCAGAGTGCAAAGGCGCTCTCAACACCCTCAAACCTGATGATAACAGGTCCCTTACCAAACCTCTCCGGCACCTCAAAATATTTCACATAATGAGCTACGGGATTGAAAAGCTTTGGTATCTCACCGGGTTCAACCTCCTCGTGTCCGTCCCACGGATACTGGGTATTTACATACTGGGGTGTCCCGTATCCCTCCATCTGTATACAGGAAGGCACACGGATATCCCTGAATGAGAAGCAGTCAAGCTCCTCCCTGTAAAAATCCCTGATCGCGGTATCGAGATTATCCGAGCAGAAAAACTTCCATACACCGTTTAAGGACTCATAAAATGCACTTTTATCTTCCTGTAGTGCCTCAGGACTTTCATAATGAACGCTGTCGGAATGAGCGGGAAGGACGTTTTCCTCAAAAAAATCCGGCTGTGCTATTTTATTAAAATCAAATGTCTTGTTCATTTAAATCATCTCCCATATGCCAAAATGCTTACTTGACTGAGCCTGTGATACCTTCCGCAAACTGCTTCTGTAATATGAAGAAGATTATCATCGTGGGGATGGAACAGAACAGAACTCCAAGCATCAGCATCCCGTAATCGACCACATATCCTGCCGAAAGATTTGCTATGAGGATAGGCATGGTCTGTGCTTTTTTGTCAGTCAGGACTACCCTTGGCCAAAGGTATGCATTCCAGGCATTCATGAAGGTTATTACTGCCGCTGCCGCAAAGGTTGCTTTCATGACCGGAAAGAACATCTTCCAGTAGATCCCGAACTCGCTAAGGCCGTCGATCCTTGCTGCCTCCATGATATCAACGGGAAAGTTCCTTGAATTCTGTCTGAACATCATGATAAGAAACGGAGTGGATATCGCAGGGAGCATGAAACCCATTACTGTATTAAGGAATCCCATCCTTGACATCATCTTAAACAACGGTATCATTGTTGCAACACCCGGCACCATCATAGCCATCAAAAGTAAGGAGAAAAGCCTGTCCTTGTTCTTATCATGATAAAGCTCAAAGCCAAATCCCGCCAGAGAGCAGACAAAGAGCGCAACAAGCGTCTGCACCGTAGCAAATATAAAGGAATTTTTCATGGCTCCCCAAAGATCCTGTCCCGCAAGAAGATTGCGCATGTTTTCCATTAGCTTGGTACCGAATACGATCTTACCCCTTGCAACATCAACAGATGAATTGGTCGCTGCGGTCACCATCCAGTAAAGCGGAAATACCGATATAAATGATATTATTATGAGAAAGATATAACTGGGTATAAGTCTTCTCTGTACTACTGATCCTCTTTTCTTAATCACGTGTATCACCTACTTTCATGTTGATCGCCGCAAGAATGGCAACCAGTATAAATACGAAGAACGATAATGCGGATGCATATCCGAAGTTTGCAACACCCACACCGAAGGAATTATTATAAATATAGTGGGACATTGTTATCGTTGAGTTTGCAGGTCCTCCGCTCGTAAGATTGACAGATTCGTCAAAGAGCTGCAGGGTTCCGTTTATGGACATTATAAATGTCATTATTATCGTGGGCTTTAACAAGGGTACCGTGATCCTCCAGAATGTCTGCCAGGAGTTGGCTCCGTCTATCTTTGCCGCCTCATAAACCGAATATTCGATCCCCTGAAGTCCGGCAAGATAAAATACCATGTTATAGCCGGTCCATCTCCATAGAAGTGCGATTATTATTATAGCCTTTGCCGAACCGGGATTTCCGAGGAAGTTATAGTTTTCCTTTAAAATACCTATACTTGTAAGTATGTGATTCATGAGACCCTGGGTAGCAAAAAGTGACTTGAATATGAGTGAATATGAAACAAGCGATACCGCGCAGGGCAAAAATACACAGGTCCTGAAAAATCCCTTGAACTTAAGATCCTTATTGTTCAGGATCTGTGCAAGGATCATAGCAAGGATCAGCATTATGGGCACCTGGACTATCAGATAAAGGAAGGTATTCCCGACTGACCTCATAAACAGTTTATCCTGAAACATCCTCGTATAATTCCAGGTCAGGGGTGATGCCCACTTCATCCTGGAAGATGGTCCCGTCCTGAATGACGTGATAAGTGCCTGTATGATCGGATAAAAACTCATTACAAATATCAGGAGCGTCGCCGGCGTGAGATAGATCCATCCGGCTCTCTGCTGCTTAGCCTGAATACTCTTTCCTTTCTTTTTCAAAATTCATCCCTCTTTTCTTGATATTTTTCTTTTTTATCTAAGACGGGAAACCGGCAAAGCCGATTTCCCGTCTCATTTGGTGAATTATATGTTTGTATATCATACTGCCTTCAGGCTCAGATACCTTATTACTGTGCAGCGCCTTCCATTTCAAAGATAAGCTGGTCTTCAGCATTCTTAAGCTCTGTCATTACATCTGCTCCGTTATTGATGTTGATCATAGCTGCTGCCATATACTGACGTGCGGTATAATGGAAATCATTCTGCTCTATTACGGGAACATGTCCTCCCATTTCAACTATCTGTGCATAGATCGGTGTATTGTTGAAGTATTCAACGCCTTCATTATAAACATCTGACTGTCCGGCTGAGATACAGCAGGTAACAACACCACCGTCTCTGAGAGCATTGTCATAAGTCTCTACACTGCCGCCGAAGGTAGCTGCAAGGAACTTCTTTGCAAGATCGGTATCTTTACAGTTGCCTGTTACATAAAGTGAAGAACCACCGTTTGCTGCATATCCGCCGCCACCGTTTATGGTAGGCATATTTGTGATCTCCCATTTTCCTGAATTCTCAGCAACCTGTCTGATCGTAGGGATGATCCAGTTTCCGTTCATAACGCCTGCTACCATGTCGCCTATGATAGTCTGGTCTGTGTAATCACCCCAGTCATTTGCAAGATAGCATACATTCTTTTCGCACATTTCATGAATGATATTAACGATCTGAACAAGAGTTTCATTCTCTGTGATATAAGGCTTTCCATCCTTAAACTGTGAAAGTCCCTCTGCCTGAAGCATCAGATAGAAAAGATCATTTCCGTCACCGTCCATTGAAAGAAGATACTTTCCTGTCTTCTCATAAACAGCTTCGCCGACTTCGATAAACTTCTCCCATGTGCAGTCTGTCATATCATCGATCGTGTATCCCGCTTCCTCAAGAAGATCTACTCTGTAAGCAAAGATACAGGTTCCGTTATCAACGGGGAATCCATAATGCTTTCCGTCTATTGTTGAGTATGAAAGCTTCTCTTCTCCGAAATCAGTCCAGTCTACCTCCGCATCGTTAACGTCAACGAAGGCATCCGGATAATCGGCTACATATCTCTGAATGAAATGATCCTGGAACAGAACGATATCAGGAAGCTGTGAATAATCCCCTGATGAACCTGCAAGTGTGATGGCATTCTCTATGTCCGAAGACTGTGACTGCTCAACGATATTAAGAGTGAAATCAGGATCTACGTTTGCCTTATAGTCAGCCTCTGCTGCCTTTAATGCAGGGATATTAAAGTTTGCATCCCATGCCCATACTGTAAGGCTGTTCGAGCCTGCCTCAGCTGCTGCTGCCGGAGCTTCCTCAGCAGAAGCTGCTGCTTCCTCTCCGGAATCTGCTGCCGGTGCGGCTGCATCTGCTGCGGGAGCAGCGCCTGCACATCCGGCCAAAAGTGATCCAACCATGATGGCTGATGCCAATAATGCTGTAATCTTTCTTCTTTTCATTAAAATGACCTCCCAATTTTTTGTGCAAATTGCTCAAATTTTTTTTAAGCAATTCAAATTACAGGTCAATTATAACAATGATCAGGGTGAAATTTATTGCATTTTCGATTTATAAATTTGCATTTTCGATTTATTCCCAGCCTTTTTCGGCCGATACGTGATATTCAAGGAGTTTTCTTTCGAATCTGTCAGGATCCTTTCTCCACTGATTCGGAGTTATCTCCATAAACTGTCTGAAATTCCTGTTAAAGGTGGACGGGGTGGTAAAACCGCAGCTCAGAGCGACTTCATCCACTGATTTATTTGTATTTGCCAGCATATCGCAGGCTGCCCTTATCCTTACCGAATTGATATATTCTACCGGTTTCATATGCATATGCATGACAAAGAGCTTTCTGAAATGCGCCTCACTCATGGCGCAGAAATCTGCAAGCTCCGATATCTTTATGGGCTCGCTGAAATGCTCTTCCACATAGGAAAAGGCTTTTTCTATAGGTTCTGTTCTCTTCGTGGGAGAATCGGGATCTTTTTTTCTTCTGCCGGTATTATCTGAAGAACCGACTTTTTCCGCACTGTTTTTTCTTGCTATGGAAAATATAAGGGAGACCATGTAACCCTTTATTATCTCCTGACGGTACCTTCCCTCATTCCTGAATTCCTCCATTATATCCTTTACCGTACGGGCAATATCGGCTATATCGTCTTCCCTTTCAAAAATCGCATTTTTCTGTACGAGTCTCACGATCTTTTTCTGATACTGCACATCCTGCGGAAATACACTCTGCAATATCCTTGCAGGATCAAAGAACAGGTATTCCCACCAGCTTTCGGTTCCGGGCTCACTGTTTGTCGTATGGGGGAAGTTCCTTGGGATAACGCTTACCATGCCCGGTTCAAACTCTGAATAATCCTCATCGAGGGTAAGTATTCCCCTTCCTTCCCTGCAATATCCTATCTCTATAAGATTATGAAAATGAAGGAATTCTATCCCTGCCCCGTATGAACGGATCCATCCCTCTCCCATCTTGGGAAGTACCCACTCATTAAGGGGCAGTTCATAGTATCTGTATTCTATTTTGGAATTCCCCGTTTTTCTCATTACTTTATTCCTGCTTTTAGTTCATCATTTACAACCTCAAAGAGGATGGTAGCTCCTTCATCTATATTGCCCTCAAGGATTATCTTTGCCGCAAGGGTTTCCACGGACTTCTGTACATATCTCTTTAAGGGTCTTGCACCGTAAACAGGATCATATCCCTTATCTATGACATATTTCTTTGCTTCCCCGGTAAGCTCTATTTTGAGATCTCTGTCCTTAAGCCTTGAATTCAGGTCGTTTAAGAGAAGCTCTATGATACCGCCTATATTTTCCTTTGTAAGAGGCTTAAAGAATATTATCTCATCAAGCCTGTTCAAAAACTCGGGACGGAAATGAGATCTTAAATCATCCATGACTGCATCGGATGCCTCAGCTTTAATGCTTCCCTCATCATCTATACCCTCAAGAAGGTATTCAGAGCCTATATTGGAGGTCATAATAAGGATCGTATTCTTAAAGTCTACCGTCCTTCCCTGGGAATCGGTAACCCTTCCGTCATCTAAGACCTGCAGAAGGACATTGAAGACATCGGGATGGGCCTTTTCTATCTCATCAAAAAGCACTACCGAATAAGGCTTTCTTCTGACAGCCTCCGTCAGCTGTCCTCCTTCTTCATATCCCACATATCCCGGAGGTGCCCCTATCAGTCTCGATACGGAGAATTTCTCCATATATTCGCTCATATCTATCCTGACTATATTGTTTTCATCATCGAAAAGGCTTGCGGCTAAGGACTTTGCAAGCTCGGTCTTACCTACACCCGTGGGTCCAAGGAACATGAAGGAACCTATGGGCTTTGTCGGATCCTTGATACCGGCCTTACTTCTTATTATCGCCTCTGTCACCTTAGTCACTGCCTCATCCTGTCCTATCACTCTCTTATGAAGCTCCTTATCGAGCGACAGAGTCTTTGCCCTTTCACTTTCGGTAAGCTTTGCAACAGGTATTCCGGTCCATCTTGAGATGATCTTTGCTATCTCCTCATCGGAAACATTTTCATGTACAAGGGAAAGACCGTTATTTTTGATCTTTTCCTCCTCTTCCTCAAGTGTGGCTCTGAGCTTTGGCAGTATTCCGTACTGCAGCTCTCCCACTCTCGAAAGATCCTGGTTTCTTGTTGCTATCTCGATCTCATTATTTGTCTTTTCGATCTCCTCCCTTATACCGGAGAGCTTTTCTATTGCTTTTTTCTCATTTTCCCACTGAAGCATCCGGTTATTCTTGACTTCGTTTATATCGGCAAGTTCCTTTTGGAGGACCTCGAGACGCTCTCTGCTGAGCTTATCCTCTTCCTTTTTAAGGGCCTCTGCCTCGATAGCCATCTGGGTAGCCCTTCTGTTAAGCTCGTCAAGCTCCGCCGGCATCGAATCAAGCTCCGTCTTAATGAGCGCGCAGGCTTCATCGACCAGGTCTATCGCCTTATCGGGAAGAAACCTGTCCGAAATATACCTGTGTGAAAGAGTGGCTGCGGATACTAAGGCTGAATCCGTTATTTTTACATGATGATAGTTTTCGTACCTCTCCTTTATTCCCCTTAAGATAGATATCGTATCCTCAACCGAGGGCTCATCTACCATTACAGGCTGGAAACGTCTTTCAAGAGCAGCATCCTTTTCAATATACTGCCTGTATTCATCTAACGTGGTCGCACCTATACAATGGAGTTCTCCCCTTGCAAGCATAGGCTTTAACATATTGCCCGCATCGAGGGCTCCGTCTGTCTTCCCTGCCCCCACTATCGTATGCAGCTCATCTATGAACAGGATTATCTGTCCGTCCGAATTCTTTACATCCTCAAGTACGGCCTTAAGTCTTTCTTCAAACTCACCCCTGTACTTGGCACCTGCGACAAGGGCCCCCATATCAAGCGCAAAGATCTTTTTATCCTTTAAGCCCTCAGGCACATCCCCTCTTACTATCCTCTGGGCAAGTCCCTCAACAACGGCGGTTTTTCCGACTCCCGGCTCCCCGATCAGGACAGGATTGTTCTTTGTCTTTCTCGAAAGTATCCTTATCACATTTCTTATTTCGGAATCCCTTCCTATCACGGGATCAAGCTTCTGGTCCTTAGCCTTTTCCACAAGCTCCTGCCCGTATTTTTCAAGGGTATCGTAGGTTGCCTCGGGATTGTCCGATGTGACCCTCTGATTTCCCCTTATAGTGGAAAGCGCCTGAAGAAATCTCTCCCTGGTGATACCGTATTCTTTAAACAGTTCCTTTATTGCCTGGTTCGGATATCTGATAAGGGAAAGGAAGATATGTTCCACCGAAACATATTCATCCCCCATCTGCTTTGCCTCATCCTCGGCACTGATAAGGACCTTGTTCAGATGCTGTCCCATATAGACCTGACCGCCCTGAACCTTGACCCTTTTCTCAAGCTTACCTTCAACGTTATGCTTAAAATGATCCTTATCTATCTCCATCTTCTCTATAAGCTTAAGGATAAGAGAGTCTTCTCCCGTTATGAGAGCATAGATAAGATGTTCCTGTTCTATCTCCTGATTGCCGTAATCATAGGCGATCTTCTCGCACATATTTATGGCCTCAATGGATTTTTGCGTAAATTTACTTATATTCATACCCTTCACCTCTTTTCCGAATAAAGTATTTCCGTAATTCAGATATAAAGATAAAACAATTTATCCTTCTTAAAAAGGATACAATAAATTGTTAGCCACGTCAAGTGGTGAGTGCTAATTATTTTTCCGATGATAAAGGGAATTTTTTCTTTCCGTATTTATCCCGTTTTGATCAGGTTCTGATCTGTATTTTATCTGCCCTATATGTGATCTATAGACCGTTTAGATTTGAGATCACCAGGTTTTTGCCTTTTTCCTTACCGTAATACATCTTCTCATCTGCCTCAGCTATAGTCTCATCTATACTGTAAGCCATCCTGTGAGGAGCAACACCTATAGTCATTGTGATCTTTAATTTCTTATTAAAAAAGTTTATCTCATTTCTTTCCATTTTTTCCCTGATCTCTTCACAGATCCCAGTAGCCTCGTCCTTATCCATCCCGTTGAAAAGTATAAGGATCTCCTCTCCTCCCCATCTGCATATGGGATTTCCCTCGGGAACGCAGCTTTTAACTATCCTGGTCATCTCCTTTAATACCAGGTCTCCGGCATCATGACCGTAGGAATCATTGATACTTTTAAAATCATCCAGATCTATCATGGCAACAGAAAAAGGCTCTTTTTTATTATATGCCTCCTCCAGATGAGTCTTCATGCTTCTCCTGTTAAGAAGGGTCGTAAGGGGATCCACACTCGCATCGTGATTAAGAACGGCATTTTCTGCCTCCATCTTGGCTTCCATCACATACAGCTCAAACATGAACATTATAAGGAAGAAAAACAGCGCCACATAAGCAACGATAAGATTAAACTGGTTAAACAGAAAGGCCAGTCGCTCAGGTGTCTTATAAAGAGGCTCATGACTGTAGGTATAATATCTCACTATAAGAGAAGCGACCGCATCGACAAGTCCCAGTACCGAAGCGATTATGTAACGTTTTTTCCCTTTGAACAGCTCATAGCAGATAAAATATCCGTATGGCACGAGGGTGAATATATACTGTTCAAAATCAAAACCCCATCCCACACAGATAGAAGCCATGATCGCATGAACCGAGATCTCTATATAATCAAACAGAAACATCGCAAGGAGCTTACCCTGCCTGATTAACCTTAAGGATGAAAAATATAGGATCGGACTGATAACATTGAATATGACCATGGGCCAAACCTTAAATTTCAGAAAGAAAATAAAGAATCCCACATGGATAAGGCCGATAAGAACTGTTACGTAATAATATTTATTGGTATTTAAATAATTTATTATCCTCTTAAGATTAACAGTATCTTTTTTCATTAAAGTCTGCACTCCGAAAGACCGGAGTTCCTTTGTTAATAATATGTTTCAGTTGTCACTTTGTTGTGTCAAGGTAACAATATCTGTATAAAGCCAAAATCAAAGTTATTATATTATAGAAATTTAATTATTTCAATAATTTAATTAACCTTACTTCCCTTTCGGTGAAGGATGAAGGTATGCTTTCCCGGTTTTGTTATTTTTCACAAATATGATGTTCATATTTTGTTTACAATTAATAAACAAACTGTTAAAAACAAAAATATTATTTCTTCACATTTCGGCTTTATATTAGTATCATAGCAACAGGGAAGTAATTATTAATAAGGATAATTAATTTTTTTGATATGCTTAAATCTTTTTCATAAAAGCCGAGTAAGAAAACTTACTCGGCTCCTCCCTTTTTATGGACAATTAAGAAAGGACTGCCTATGTCAGATTTTATTTCAGTTACCGAAGGTCTTCTCATACCGTTTTTAGGTACTTCACTTGGCGCTGTCTGTGTTATCTTCATGAAGGAGATGAATCTTTCGCTCAGACGTGCACTTACGGGTTTTGCTGCAGGCGTTATGGTAGCGGCATCCGTCTGGAGTCTTCTGATCCCTTCCATGGATCAGTCCGGCCATATGGGAAAGCTTGCTTTTATTCCGGCTGTAACCGGGTTTATGTTAGGAATCCTCTTCTTACTCCTTCTTGATAATGTAACTCCTCACTTACACTTAAACAGCGATACTCCCGAGGGTCCAAAGTCCTCTTTAAGGAAAACCACCATGATGGTCTTTGCCGTAGCCCTTCATAACATTCCCGAGGGTATGGCCGTAGGTGTTGTTTATGCCGGGTGGATCTCGGGTCATGCCAATATCTCCGCAACCGGAGCTTTGGCTCTTGCGCTTGGAATAGCGATACAGAATTTTCCCGAGGGAGCCATAGTATCAATGCCCCTTCACGCTGAGGGCATGTCAAAGAAAAAAGCCTGCCTCTTAGGTATCCTGACGGGTGCCGTTGAACCCCTGGCAGGTCTTTTGACCATCCTTTTATCGGGAATAATAATCCCCGTACTTCCTTATCTTTTATCCTTTGCGGCAGGTGCCATGATATACGTTGTCGTGGAGGAGCTCATTCCCGAAATGTCTGAAGGGGATCATTCGAATCTGGCTACGATCATGTTTTCTCTTGGCTTCTGTGTCATGATGATACTTGATGTGGCTCTTGGCTGATATCATTTTTAATATGAACATCTATCTGATCGAAGGGTATCTCTATACCGTTACCGTCAAAGGCCTTCTTCAGGTTTTCATTTAAGCGCCATTTGGTTTCAAAGTATTTTTCCGTATCCACCATGACTCTTATCCCGATCTCAACGCTTGAATTACAGAACTTATTTACGAAGATCTTTATATCCTCATCCTTTTTCACATCCCCGTCTTTTTGAAGAACATCATTTATAACAGCTCTTACTCTGTCTATATCCTCATTGTAGGAGATACCTATAAGGATCTCTATCTTTCTCATCCTTTCCGCGGTCGTATTGATGAGAGTCGTTTTTGCAAGCTCACCGTTGGGTATTATTATTATCCTGTTATCCACTGTACGAAGCTTAGTATGTACGATAGCTATATCTACTACCGTCCCTTCATGACTGCCGTCTGCGATTATATAATCACCAAGAGCAAAGGGCTTTGTCATCAGTATGAGTATCCCGCCCGCAAAGTTTGACAGAGCTCCCTGAAATGCAAGACCTATCGTCAGACCGGCCGAACCTATGAGAGCAAGGATAGATGTTGCCTGTATCCCGAAATTACCGGCTATTATCATGATAAGAACAAGATAAAGAAGGATCTTTACTATGGAATCAATAAAGCTTATGTTATCTATCGGCACCGAAGATCTGTCCAGATATTTTACGAGGAGCTTACGGATAAGCTTTATCACATAGACCCCTATCACAAAGACCACCGCCGCAAACAGCAGTTTTATCAGAAAATCTACCGTACTTGACTTGATATTCGTCTTAAATATCTCCGAAAGCGTATCGCTTATCGCTTCAGCCTGAGGGATCTCCTCTGTTTCACCGATCTTTGGAAGCTCAGGCATTTCGGTCAGTAATATAAACATACAAAGTCCTTTCTGATACATCTTATTCTGTCCTGTATTTAAAACAGGTTTTTGTTAAATTATCTTAATTCCTCAGGGATCAAAAATGAAGTCTCTTATGGATCTCTGCCAGAACATCCCTTCCCTTAAAAACGATCAGCCCCACAAAGACCAGGACGCTTGTAAAAAAGCAGATCTCCCATCCTATGGACGTGTGATTTTTACTTATTATTATAACAATACAGGGGATAACACCCAAAAGTATCGTCCACAGAATATAAAATGTGGCATTATAGCTGTCAGTCCTGTCAATAAAGGACAGGATAAAATTAGCTATAAGAGCTGCACTTATAAAGCCCGGTATGACATAATGCGTGGTAACTCCCTTATAGCCGGCTACATATTCGGTAAGTATGGCACCCACTGAGGCCGCCATCATACATAGCGTGATCATCCTGGAGATTATCCTGTGATTATTCATAAATCTTCTGTTTATAAAAAAGAGGATCAGTACCCAGATGGTTACTATAAGTCCGAAATGGATATGAGGACCGTCAAGGAAGAGGAAATCAAGGGACAGGGTCACAACAACGGCAGAAAGCATGATAAAGATAATGATATTCTGCCAGAGCGGCCTTTGTTTGACATTGGCACTCTTTGGAAAATAATCTATTGTGGCATCGCCTAACAGACGCCCCTGACACAGAGGGCATTCCTCAAAGGTTCCTCCTATATTGATCTTACAATTCGGACAACTTTTCATTTATCTTTCCTTACCCCGATCATTCCTACTCTGTTATGTCCGTGGCATATAAAGTGACATCGATACCGTCCTGCGCAAATGCGGTCAGAAAATTCCTTATAACGGCCGTATTTCTGTATGCGTAGGCAATACCCATCACAAAATCATCTTCATAAGAAGCACAGGTTATAAAAAAACTGGATGTACTGCAATACGCTGCAAAGCCTTCTATATAGGGCTTTAACTCCTCAGGCATGCTTATCCTTCCAAGGTTTGATATGATCGCACTTACACCCCTTGATTCAATGGCCGATGATAACGCCACCACCGGATTCTTTATGAAAAGAGGCACCATCCTCACAAAGAGGAGTCTCTCGATCTTCTCATAATTGTTCATCCTTTTTGCTATCATCTCAGGAGTCAGCTCTTCCTTAAGCTTTTTATCACATTCCTTCGAAAGAGCCTCGAGGCTTATCTCCTCACTGAAAACATGACTCACATAAACTGAGTTAAAAAAGTTCCTCGATGTGGAAGAATCATAGAAATTTCTGAGATTGACAGGCATACTTATCGTGACGGGTCTGTTCTTCTGAAGAAGAGGCATATCCCTCTTTAAAGCGAGCATGAGTCTTGCGCAAAGAAAGCTTGTCAGCGTGGAACCGTTATCCTTTGCCAGCTTTAATATATCCTTTACAGGCATATGTACTTCAAAAAACTGGAGCTGGTTATTCGGAAGCTTAAGCCCCCTAATCCTGTATGCTTTTTTTACCGCCGAAGCCTTCGGAAGCAGCCCGCCTTTTTCATAAAACTGGTCAAAGCTGTTCTCCTCAAGCCCCATGGCCGTAGCATCACTCTTAAACGATACATTATTAAACTTTCCCGGATGAGCCTGCGCAAGATAATTAAGGACTATGAGCTTTAAAAAGTCCACACCCCCGTTACCGTCGGAAAGAGCATGGAACATTTCAAGATTTATCCTGTTATAATGATAGCTCACCTTAAAATGCAGCCTTCCCTTTATCTCCGGCCCATACAGCATGGGACAGGGCCTTTCATTCTCCTCACAGACACAGGGTTCTATATCCTCATGATCCATATAATGCCAGAATAAGCCCTGATGGATGAGTACCTGATACTGGGGTCTTAATTCAAGAGCTCTTTTTACCGCGATATCCAGAAGCTCCGGTTCTATCTCCTCCTTCAGGGTAGCACTCACCCTGAAGGATCTGGTATCCCTTTTATTATATGATGCAAGAAAAACCTTTGCTACATTGTCAACTCTGTACCATTTATCAGAAGGCATAATCTGACCACCTGTCAATCAGTTTAAACATTATCATAAATAAAACCGCCGATACTGTTTATAGCTTTGGACGCTTTTCTTATCGGCATCTGCTGGAAGACATGCCATCCGTCCTCATAAACCTCAAGTAGGGCACGGACGTCTGACTTCTTCAGTCTCTCAACAAGTCTTTCACTGTCAGACTTAAGTATCTCATTACTCCCGACCTGTACGAGAACAGGGGGATAACCGTCAAAGTCTTCATACAGGGGACTGAACTGAGGAAGGGAAAAATCCACATGTGAACCCGCATAGGCTCCCCTGCAGGCCTTAATATACTCAGCTGTAAGTATGGGATCTATATCCTTACATTCATCATATGAATCCCCGCTCATGGTCATATCCGTCCAGGGACTCATAAGTGCCATGGCTCTTGGCAAGATCCTGTTCTCACTCCTTAACCTTGAGCAGATCTCAAGAGCGAGATTACCGCCTGCCGAATCTCCGCATATGATAATATCCTTTGCCCCGTAACCCAGATACATGAGGTGATCCCATACTGTCATGGCGTCATCTATTGCGGCAGGATATGGATTTTCAGGCGAAAGTCTGTATTCAAAGGAGAAAACCGTAAGCCCTGTATGTATACAAAGCTTACTTGAGAGGACCCTTGCATAATTAATGCTTCCGCAGGTATATCCTCCACCGTGGCAGTAAAGTATCACATATCTTTTATCATGTGCACTGTCCGGAACTATCCATTCACAGTTTATATCCTTTACCTTAACGCCCTTAAAGCTTATCCCGACAGGTATGGTCACGAGCTTTGAAAAAAGATCCATACCCGTTCTCTGTTTTTTCAGGTCTTCGGGAGAAATTGAGTCGCCTGCGGTCGCAACCGAATGAACAGCCTTAAGAGCCTGCATTATAGGGCTCATCTTCTCCTTTTCATCAAGCTTATCCTGTTTCCCTATATGCTCCCTGACAAAGGCTCTTATCTGTTTATCTACTTCTGTTCTTGCCATAATCTCTTTATCCTTTTAAGGTTCCGGTAACAGGTCATTTATCATTACCGGAATTCATAAAGGCTTTTATGGGATTTATACCCTTTGCCTTTGCTATGATAGTGCTCTGATTCTCCCTTAGATACTTCTCAAGGCTTGCAAGCTCATCCTCGTCAAAGCCGTTATTCTTTGTTATCCTGCATTTGGGAATACTTCCCTCACAGGTTCTTTTTCCGTCGGAAAAGCTCACGGCAATATATCTGTTGCCTTTTTCACCCAGGATCCCGGAAAACCTGATAGTAACATCCTCTGTCATCTTTATCCCTTAAGTCCCCTTGACTGTCTGTCCATGTCTTCAACAACAATATCATATATCTCACCGAGAGATCTGCAGTACTCAAGAACAAGCCATGGCTCATTTGTATGATAATGAAGCTTGACTATCGCCTTTTCTCCATTCTCATCCTCGCCGCTGTCTCCGGCCACTACCATGCTGTCTCCCTTAAAGGTATCGGTGATATGATCCCTTATCTCATCGACCAGATCATCGGCCACATCATCGGGATCATCACCGTTCTCCACATATTTATCCAGTAATAACTGAGTATCATACCTGAATTCGATCATTCTTTCATATCTCCTGTTTATTATATTTTTAAGGCTTACAGGTCTTAATTCTGCCCGTAATAAGCATTTGCTCCATGCTTTCTGTAATAATGCTTGTCCTGAAGCTCTGAGGGCGCAGGCTTAACATCTTTGTTGATAAGCTCACACCTGAATGCCATCTTGGCAACCTCCTCCAAAACCACAGCATTATGAACGGCTTCATGCGCATCCTTTCCCCAGGTAAAAGGGCCATGGTTCTTGCAAAGAACTGCGGGAACCGCAACCGGATCCTTTTTCAGTCTTTCAAATTCACTGACTATGAGATGTCCGGTATTCTCCTCATAAGCACTCTCGATCTCTTCCTTACTGAGGCATCTTACGCAGGGAACCTCCCCGTAGATATAATCGGCATGGGTCGTTCCGTAGCAGGGGATATCCCTTCCGGACTGTGCCCAGCTTGTAGCATAGGATGAATGCGTATGTACTATACCGCCGATCTCCTTAAACGCATTATAAAGGACCACGTGCGTGGGAGTATCCGAAGAGGGCTTATACTTTCCCTCAACCTTATTTCCGTTTAGATCGACAACTACCATATCATCGGGTGTCATCACATCATAATCCACACCGCTCGGTTTTATGACAAAAAGTCCGGACTCTCTGTCTATCTCGCTGACATTACCCCAGGTAAAGGTTACAAGACCGTATTTGGGAAGTGCCATATTTGCTTCATAAACTCTTTTTTTAAGTTCTTCTAACATCTATCGTACCCTTTGTTTGAAAAAACATCCTTTCTGTATATTATTCTTCAGCCAAAAAGCTTAACAGCCTCTTTCTCGATCGGAAGACCCTTCATATAGTTATCCATGAACCTGTCAAAGCCCTCTATACCCTCTTTGGTTGCCTCAAGGCTTTCACCCTTCTGTCCGGCAAAGATATCCTCTGCAAGGTACTGCTCAAGGCTTCTTCCGTTTTTATTTATCATATAAGCCGCAAGCAGGGCTATTCCCCATGCTCCGCCTTCGCCTGCCGTCTCCATTACAGATACCGGGGCTCCGACTGCCGAAGCTGCGATCATCTGGCCTACACCCTTTGTCTTAAAGTAGCCGCCGTGTCCGAACATCCTGTCAACCTTAACGTCCTCTGATTTAAACAAAAGGTCCATCCCCGACTTGAGTGCTCCGAGTGCTGAGTAAAGATGCATCCTCATAAAGTTTGCCAGTGTGAATGATGAACCGGCTCCCCTTGCAAATACAAGTGCTCCCTTATCAAAGCCTGTAACAGGTTCACCTGACACATAATTATAGGAAAGAAGGTTTCCGCAATCCTCATCTGCGTCAAGAGCCACCGAATAAAGCTTTGTAAACAGTTCATTCATGTCCGTTTTATAACCCATAAGTTCGGAATATTCCTTAAAGATATTGACCCATGCATTGATCTCAGAGGTACAGTTATTGCAATGGACCATGGCGACCAGAGCACCGTCGGGAGTAGTTACAAGATCTATCTGGGGATAAACCTTAGAAAGCTCCTTTTCGAGTACTATCATCGCAAATACAGAGGTTCCTGCCGATATATTTCCTGTCCTCTTTGCAACGGAATTGGTCGCAACCATTCCTGTCCCTGCATCTCCCTCCGGAGGACATAAAGGAATACCGCCCTTAAGATCACCATCCGGATCAAGAAGCTTTGCTCCCTCATCTGTCAGAACACCTGCATCCTCTCCTGCCATAAGACACTTCGGAAGTATATCCTCAAGCTTCCAGGTGCATCCTGTAGAGGACGAAGCGATAAGCTTATCAAATTTTTCTATCATGCCCTTATCAAAATCTCCGGTATTTATGTCAATGGGGAACATTCCGGAAGCATCTCCAACGCCAAGGACCTTCTTACCCGTGAGCTTCCAGTGAACATATCCCGAAAGAGTCGTAAAGAAGGAAATATCCTTTATATGATCCTCCTTATTTAGCACAGCCTGATACAGATGAGCTATACTCCATCTCTGCGGTATATTATAATCAAACTCCTTCGTGAGCGCATTTGCAGCTTCCTCGGTTATCGTATTCCTCCACGTCCTGAAGGGAACCAGGAGCTCTCCCTCCGAGTTAAAGGCCAGATATCCGTGCATCATGGCAGAAAATCCTATTGAAGCAAAGCCCGAAAGCGTCACTCCATAATTGTCCTTAACATCCTTTTTGAGATCCATATAGCAATCCTTAAGACCGCTCCAGATATCATCAAGGGAATAGGTCCATATACCGTTTTCAAGACGGTTTTCCCATCCATGACCTCCCTGTGCGATAGGCTTTCCGCCTTCATCTGTGAGAACAGCCTTGATCCTTGTTGAACCAAACTCCACCCCAAGTATTGCTTTTCCTTCCTGAATTAATTGTTTAGCGTCCATAAATACCTCCATAAATCTGATCATAGCAAACTTTATGACCTTCGTTTCATTATCTGCCGGCACCGAATCCGGACATATAAAAAGATTATAGCATAACTTCATCCCTATGGGCAATTAAACAAGGCAAATGGATATGAAATGTGCCCATGGAAAAAAACAAAAAACGTGCCAGCCAAACGCTGCCACGTTTTCAAGTAATAAGCTAACGGTTGATGCTCTATCACCCTTCTTTAAAGATCTTCTCAGCCCTCTATGGATATAAACTTCTTCTCCTCCACCTTGGGCTTTGCTTCCTTCTTGGGAACATTGAGCTTAAGTATTCCGTTTTCAAACTTAGCCTTTATATCCTCCTCTGTGATATCCTCGCCCACATAGAAGGTTCTCTTGCATGAGCCTGTATAACGCTCCCTCCTTATATATTTACCGTCTTCATCCTTCTCTTCCTTATTGGAAGCGGTTTTTGCGCTGATCGTAAGGTAACCGTCTGAGATCTCTGCCTCTATGTCACCCTTATTATATCCGGGAAGCTCGATAAAAAGATCAAATCCGTCTTTGTTTTCCTTTACATCCGTCTTCATAAGGCCGCCCTTTTGTGGTGCATGCTTGGGTTCTTCCGGTATAAAATGCTTGGGGTAACCAAAAAATTCATCAAATAAATTCTCTCCAAAAATTCCGGGCATCAACATAATTCATTCCTCCTTTATCATAATCCTTTAAATCACGGATATTTTCCGGCTGCTGTTAAGGTTTGCATCTCTGTATTTCCTTAACCTGATTATGTTATACCACTTTTGTTAGCACTCGTCAAGCGTGAGTGCTAACAAATTTTGTGAACATTCTGTGTCCTGTTTTTGGATCAAAGTCTCCAGAATCTCAGTCCCGATTCCTTTAATTCCCCGATATCGTATATCCCTTTTACGTCTATGAACACCTTTTTATCATTCTCCGTATTTTTATACAGAGTCTTTATCCGCTTTAAGCTTAAGCTCTTAAATTCCTCATGGGCTACCGCCGCTATAACGCAGTCTGCTTCCTTTATATCCTCCATACTCAAAAGCTCTACCTCATATTCCTTAAAGGCCTCTTCCTTTTTGGCCCATGGATCGCAGATAACAGGTTCTATACCATACTCCCGGAGCTTTTTTACTATATCAATGACCTTACTGTTCCTTATATCCGGGCAGTTTTCCTTAAAGGTAAGGCCAAGTATAACGACCTTACTGTTTTTTGGTGCCTGTCCCGCTTCTATCATCTTCCTTACAGCGGCATCGGCAATGAAAGCTCCCATTGAATCGTTGACTATCCTGCCGTTTAATATTATCTGGCTGTGGTAGCCCAGCTTTTCGGCTTCATATGTAAAATAATAGGGATCCACACCGATACAGTGTCCTCCCACGAGGCCCGGCCTGAAGCCGAGTGCATTCCACTTGGTATTCATGCCGTCTATCACTTCGTTGGTATCTATACCCATCCTGTCAAAGACCATGGCAAGCTCATTCATAAATGCTATATTGATATCTCTCTGGCTGTTTTCCACAACCTTTACAGCCTCTGCGGTCTTGATCGAGGAAACAGGATAAGTACCGGCTTCTATGACAATGTCATAGACCTTTTTTATTATATCGGTAGTTTCCTTATCCATCCCCGACACTATCTTGCGTATGTTTTCAAGACGGTGAACCCTGTCCCCGGGGTTTATACGCTCAGGAGAATATCCGACATGAAAATCCCTGCCGCAGACAAGCCCTGACTCCTTCTCAAGTATAGGAACGCACACATCCTCCGTCACTCCCGGATATACGGTCGATTCATATACGACTATCGAACCTTTTTTAAGATTTCTTCCTATTATGGTGCTGGCTCCCTCCACGGGAGAAAGATCCGGAGTATGATCCATGTTCACCGGTGTCGGTACAGCCACGATAAAAAATCTTGCCTCCGAAAGCCTTGTCTCATCGGAAGTAAAGTCTATCCCCGACTTCTTTATCTCCTCATCTCCCACCTCATTTGTGGGATCTGTCCCGGATCTGTAGAGGTCTATCTTATTTTTGTTCAGGTCAAAACCTATCACCTCTATCTTTTTTGCAAAGGCATGGGCAATAGGCATCCCCACATAACCAAGCCCCACTACCGCAAGTTTTTCTCTTTTTTCCGACAGATCTTCAAATAATGACATTTCATCCTCCTTAAAAGCCTAAAACAGCCTTGAACTTTCCTTAAGATTATCGGCAATAGCCTGAAGCTCTTTTGATCTCTCTATAAGCCTGTTCACCATTTCCGCCTGTTCCTTTGCGTCAAGCATGGCCGAATCGGTATGTTCCCTGCTCTGTCCTACCCTTTCATCTATGCTTCCAAAGGCATTGACAAGACCATCCCTGTTCCCGGCAAAATCCTCGACTGACAGGGTTAATTCCCTGTTTATATCTCCTATTATCCTTACCTTCTCATCAATACTCTCAAAGCTTTCTATAACCTCATGCGTATATCCGGCATTTGAGCTGTAAGAGCTCTCAGAATCCTCTATGGAGCTCACTGTATCATTTATTTTCTCTCTTATGGTCTTTATAAGACCTGATATATCATCCGTCGCGGAAGCGGTCTGTTCCGAAAGACTCCTTATCTGCTCAGCTACCACCGCAAATCCTCTTCCGGCCTCACCTGCCCTTGCCGCCTCTATGGAAGCGTTAAGTGCCAGCAGATTGGTCTGTCCGGAAATATTGCTTATTACAGATACTATGTTTGTTATACTCCCGGATATCTCCTCAAGCTGTTTTACCTCACCCGATATTCTGTTCATATTCTCCGAGGTCTCGGCTGTACTTGCCTCGAGAGTCTTGATCATATTTGAGGAGGTCTCTAACTGCCCTAAGGTCTCTCTGACTATATCGTTCATTCTCGCAAATCTTTCCTCAAATTCCGAAATGCTCAGGTCAAACCCCTCAAGTCTTGTGCGTCCCTCTCCCACCGTACCTGCCTGATCGTCCATATTGACCGCTATCTCTTCCATTCTCCGGTTGAGATTTCTTGTCCTGTCGCTTACATCCTCCGAATCCTTTATGAGAGCACCGGAAAAATCCTTCATGCTCTCTGTAGCCCTGGTACTGGCCTCCATAAGTCTCCTGACCTCGTTTATCAGAGAATTGTAATCTCTCGCAAGCTTCCCTATCTCATCCCGTGAATTGATCTCGATATCCTCCGAAAGATCGTTACTCTCTATCTTATTTAAAAGCTTAACGATCGGATTGGATATGTTTCCGGCAATGATCATGCTGACCGCAACTCCTGCCGCAACAGAAATGAGCAGAGAAAGAATGAATCCCCGCATAAGAGGATTCATCGAAGCATTTATCACATCATTACTGACAGCCACAATGACATTCCATCCGTTTGATCCGATAACGCTTGAGAAAAAGGTCCTTTCCTTCCCGTCATAATCCTTTATACTCACTCCGTCCGCATCGGAAGAAGAGAGCCGGTTGGAAAGAGAAGTATAATCCGCATCAGTGACAGACAGAAGCTCCTTTGGAGCCTCATCATATGAATATGAAGGATTTGGATGATCCACAACACCCTGTTTTGCATCGGTTATAAAGATGTAGCTGTCATCAGGCACATTTTCCCCATCAACCATCTGTTCCATCATATCCACGAAAATATCAAGGGCTAAAACTCCCATGAGTTCACCATCTGAGTAGACTGCTCTTGAAAGTGTTATCACGGGCTTTCCGGAATCCGAATCCTTATAGGGAGTACTGCAGTATACCCCGTCTGTTACAGATGCATTTTTAAACCATTCTCTTTCCCTGAAGTCAATACTATCGTCAGGCTCATAGCCCGTACCCGAACTCATGACATTATTCACATCGGTAAAATAGAGATCATAGATGTATTCCCTGTCATCATAGGTTGCAACATAATTTTCCAGATAAGGGACCAGGCAGTCCTTCTCATAAAGTCCGTAACCCTGTATCGCCTGACACTGACTGGAGACATTCCTGGCCTGATCGATAAGCCAGGCATTGAGCTCCTCTGCCGTCTTTTCGGCCTTTAATCTGTATGTTTTCTCAAGCTCTGCCTTCATGATCTTCGAAACCGCTATATAACTTATGATCCCTGATATAAGAACACATAAGGTCACTATACCGATCGTCATTAAAACAAGCTTCCCTCTTATCCCCTTCATATACTATCCCCTCTCCGCAAAGCGGTATAAATAATGCCTGTCCCCTCAGGCTACAGTTATATTGGGAAATTACTGATCCTTAACGCAAATATGAAAGAAGCAGAATGCTTCTTTCATATTATAAGTTATAAGCCATAATAAATCAAAACATAAGCTTATCAATATTCAACATATCATGCGGTATAATCCACATTGCCTCCTATGACGGCACTCTGTGTGATCGAAGCTCCTGCAGAGAGCTCCCCTCCTGTCCTGTAGGTTCTGACCATATTTATAAGTTCATCCACGGAAGAGGCTGAGATGATCTCATAGTCAGATGCAGAGTATCTTCCGAACATATCAACGATATCATCATCCGCACCGTTAAAGCTGTCTATCTTAAGATCAAAGCCTTCATGCATGTCCATCCGGCCGGCTTCATATTTCTTTAATCTAACGTCAATATCAGGGCCCCTCTCTTCCCTGCCCTGCCGGTTTTTCTCCCTTAGTTCCTCAAGCTTCTCCTTAGCTTCCTTCTTTTCTTCCTTTTTTCTTTCAGCCTTTCTTTCTTCAGCTCTCTCTGCCCTTTTTTCCTGTATCCTCTCTGCCTGTTCATCAGAGTTCTTCTTCATTATGGCAAAGAAGGATGCGGTTCCGTTATCATTGACCTGCATACCGTAGCCTGCCACATCCTGATTACCGTCAAAGGCGTCCTTAAGCTTTGGTATATTTGTAGCGGCTGCTTCTATAAGACCCTCATACTGCTTTCTGAAGTCCTCATCCTCAGCCATCTTTTCTATCTTTTCTTCATCTATGAGAACGACCATCTTGTTGGGATTCGCAAAGCTGCCTGCCATCTGCTTCGCATTTTCCTTCTGGTCGGAGCTTACAAGAACAAATTCCATATCTCCGTATTTGGATTTAAGTTCCTCATAGTACTCCTTTGCTTTGGTGGAAAGCATCGGATCTCCTACCGTCTTGCCGCTTACCTTCTCACGTCTTATACTGCTCATTCCCCTTTCGGGCTTTTTCTCCCCGTTTGCGGACAGCTTGTCGGGATTATTGTTTACCTTTCCGACTCCTGTGATACCTGCCGTAAGTTTGCCTGTAATTCCGTTTACATCCATTCTCTTATCCTCCTTGATAAAATCCTGCAGACTTTCATAGTAACATCAAATAAAGGCATTGATACCTTATATCTGATATATCGGCACATATCCCATATAAATTAACCATTTCCCTGCACTGATTCCTGACCCTTTGCTCAGATCCCCTATCTCTCAGGAATATATCACACGGGTTCTTTAAGCCAGGCGTCATAGGTCTCCGTCATTCCTTTTACTATATCCGTATACTCTATACCAAGGCTCTCACTTTTCGTATTCACATAGTATTCGGATTCCTCCTCAGTGAGCGGGAAGGGAAGCGGTATCCCTCTCTCGTTTATCTCTTCCACACGAAGTCCTGCCTTTGCAAAATCCACCCTGGTGACCTGGCCGAGGATCTGCGCAAAGGCATCGTAGGTAAGCTTTTCGCTGTCGCAGATATTGATGCACTCTTCAAAGGCCGATTCATTACCGCAGAGCTTAAGGACCGCCCATGCAAGATCCTTAACATATACCATCTGAAAATATCCGGTGGAATCCAAAGGATGTATTATCTGTCCGGCCTTCTTTATCCAGTTAAAATATATACCCTCTCTTGGAGCATAATTGTTCGGGCCGTATATAAAAGCAGGTCTGATTATCGTATATGCAAACCTGTCCTTTGATATCTCCTTTAACTCCTGCTCGGCAGCGATCTTCCCAAGGATATACAATCCGGCCTCTCCGCCATAGTCCTTAGTCTCATACGGTGCGGTTTCATCAAGAAACGCCCCTGTTCCTCTCATATACACATCCGTGGTACTTATATATATGTACTGTTTAAAGGACACATTTGCATTGTCCACGAACAGCCTTATATCATCAGCTGAATATGCACAGAAATCAACCACGACATCATATTCATCCTTTGCCAGATTTCTCAGTGCCTCCTCATCATGTCTGTCGGCAACTATCTCCGTTATCCTCGAGAGCTGTTCATATCCAAAGCTTCCTCCGCTTATTATATTGTCACCTATCGGCTTATTCCCTCTGTTTATCAGCGTGACCTCATCTATCCTTGAAGCCGCTTCCACAAAAGCTCTTCCCAGAAAATAGGAACCTCCGATAACCAAAATCTTCATAACCTCTACCTCTAATCTACCCTTTCGATACTGTTTCGCTCTTTATCATCATAATTAAAATGCAGCTCCTGATTCCTGATGCTGACTCTTGCACCCTCAGGTATGGACTTTGTGATAAAAGCATTACCCCCTATCACAGAGTTCTTCCCTATTACGGTTTCACCGCCTAGTATTGAGGCTCCCGAATAGATCGTTACATTGTCCTCTATGGTGGGATGCCTTTTTTTATTTCTGAGAGACTGACCTCCCCTTGTGGAAAGGGCTCCCAGCGTGACTCCCTGATAAAGCTTTACATTTTCACCTATAACTGTGGTCTCTCCTATTACTATGCCCGTTCCGTGATCGATAAAAAAATGCTTTCCGATGGTGGCTCCCGGATGTATATCTATCCCGGTATGCTCATGGGCATATTCCGTCATCATCCTCGGTATTATGGGAACCTTAAGCTTAAAAAGCTCATGCGCAACCCTGTATACAAATATCGCATAGATGCCGGGGTATGAAAATATGATCTCATCTGTATTATAAGCAGCCGGATCTCCGTCAAAGGACGCCTCTACATCCGTATTTATCAATTCTCTTATATTTACAAGGGTATTTAAAAACTGTATCGCAATATCCTCTGATCTTTCCCTTACTTCCTCATCACTTAAATCCCTGCAGTTGCATTCTGAGAGATTTCTTAAGACTATCGCGATCTGTTTGGACAGATTGAACATGATATCCTCGATAAGCATGGAAACCTTATTTCTTACCGTATATATTTTATAGGAATCATTTCTGAAATAGCCCGGATATACAACCTTTTGAAGCTTATTCAGGATATCGGAGAGGACCTCCTTGGATGGCTGGTCAAAATTCCTCTCCTCATCTATGGTCCTTCCACCCTTATAATCGTCTATCAGATCATTTACTATACTGTTTATCTCATTCTCATGTTTATATGCCATTTTCTTCCCTTACCACAGAATGATCCTGTATGTTTTCTCCCGTCTCTCTCTCAGACCTGTTACAACCGGTCAGATCCTTTATTACCTCTCCTGCTATTATAAGTCCGGCTACCGAAGGCACAAAAGCAATACTTCCCGGTATGCTCTTCCTCGTTCCCCCGGCAAAGGTTTCAGAGAGATCTGCATAGGTCTTTAACGGCTCCTCCTTTGAGTATAAGACCTTCAAATCCTTTATCCCGCGCTTTTTTAATTCCCGTCTCATGACTCTTGCCAGGGGACATATGCTTGTACTGTAGATATCACCTATCTCAAATGCAGCAGGATCCAGCTTGTTTCCTGTTCCCATACTGCTTATGACCGGCGTTCCCGCCTTCTTTGCATTAACTATTATCTCGATCTTACCGGTAACTGTATCAATGGCATCCACCACATAATCGTATTGTGACATATCGAATTTATACGAATTATCCGGCATATAAAATTCCCTGCTCGTCTTTACCAAAGCCCCGGGATTTATATCAAGTATCCTCTCTCTTGCGACATCAGTCTTATATCTGCCTATTGTCGAATTCAGTGCGATCAGCTGTCTGTTTATATTGGATGGACTGACCCTGTCATTGTCTATGAGTTCTAAGCTCCCCACTCCGCTTCTTGCAAGAGCCTCGACCACATAGCTTCCGACTCCTCCAAGCCCGAATACGGCAATCCTGGATCTTTTCAGTATGTTTACGGCTCTCTCACCGATAAGAAGCTCTGTTCTTGAAAACAATCCTCTAACCCCATCTCTTTATCATGGTAAAAATATTTGTATTATCCTTATACTCATATGAAACTTCATCCATACTTTTTTTAACCATATATATGCCAAGACCGCCTATTGGTCTTTTATCTGCGGACAGTGTCACATCGGGATCTTCCTTCTCAAGGGGATCATAATGAACCCCTTTATCCATAAGAGTGATCATAACGGAGCTGTCCGTTTCCTTTTCCAGAACAATGACTGCATCCCCCGTCCCCGGTGCATAGGCATAATGACATATATTTATGAACATTTCCTCCAATGCCACTGTTGTCTGCATAACAGTCTTCATAGGGCAATCCATACTCTCAAGAAATTCCTCAAGAAACCCCGTCACCTTATTAAGATTATCATCAACTGCCTCTAATTCCAGTCTAGCCATCATCATCCTCCATAAATATATAGAATCGAATTATACCTTCTGCCTCTCTACAAGTTCCGCAAATTTACCGTTCCTGGCGATCAGCTCATCATATGTACCCTCTTCGGCAATATTTCCGTTCTCCAACAATATGATCTTTTTGCAGTTTTTAATGGTTGATAGTCTGTGCGCGATCACTATCCTTGTACAATCCAGATTATCCAGGGCATCGGAAACCTTTTTCTGAGTTATATTATCAAGTGCCGATGTTGCCTCATCAAGTATCAGTATCCTGGGTTTATGTACTATGGCTCTGGCTATCATAAGCCTTTGCTTCTGTCCTCCGGATATGCCCCCCTGCCCCTCTGAGATGATAGTGTTCATACCCATGGGCATCTCGCTTATATCCTCGGCTATACCGGCGATCTCTGCCGCCTCCCAGGCATCCTTAAGTGTAAGATGCGGCGAGGTTATCACTATATTGGAATAGATATCACCCTGGAAGAGCCCCCCGTCCTGGGTCACGCTGCCGATATACCCCCTTAAGGAGCGCACATCTATATTCTTTAAATCCTTGGCATCATAATAGATGGCTCCTCTTTCAGGCTTCTCAAAGCCCAAAAGAAGTCTTACGAGAGTGGATTTTCCACAGCCTGTGGCTCCGACTATCGCCACATAATCTCCCTTTCTTATATGAAGGCTTAGATTTTCCAGAACATAGGGCATATCTTCATTATATCTGAAGTATACATTATTTATGTTTATATCACCCGAACAGCTGCTTAAAACCTCTTTTCCCTCCGATATCTCAGGCTCCGTATCGATTATGGGCTTTATCATCGAGTACATGGGTTTTAATCCGGCAATACTTCCCACTATACCTATGGCCGTTGTGATCGCTGCACTTACCATGGCAAATGCCACATTAAATGACATATAATCTGCCACACTTACATGGTTTGTCACAGCTTCATAATATATTATTATTGTGCCGACAAGTGATATACCCGTCGATATAACAGAATACACTCTAAGGATCAGCGGTTTATTATATATGGCATCGGCAGTCTTCACATAATATCCGGCCCATACGGCAAAGGTACGTTTTTCCGCACCTGCAAGCTTTACCTTCTGTATACCGTTTATTATATTATAAATAACGCCGCTCTCCTTTGCCGGCTGCTCCAGCTCCACCAGACGCTTTGACTGTATAAGCGATACCGCGACCATCAAAAGGGCATTTACTATCACCACCACCAGCGAAGGTAATACAAGGGATCTTGCATATCTGAAGATCTGGACGATATAGGCAAATGAAAGAAGTGTCGAAAAACCGGTGGATATTATCATATTGATCACTGCATTTATAAATGAAGTGATGTATTGAAGCCTGTTCGACATCTCTCCGGATGAATATTCCTTAAAAAGGCTTACAGGAAGGGATAATATTCTCATCATTCCCGCAGCTTCGATGTTTAACCCTATCTTTGTCTCGATCCTCGTCATGCAGAAATTCTTCATGACAGATATTATGATGGAGGTTATTCCAACGGTAGCCATAAATATTCCGATACCCATCAGTGAGCTGTAGGAACCGCTATCTACTATGTCGGAAAAAAGGATATTCGTAAGTCTTGGCATTATGAGTCCCAAAAGGACGACGGCAACGGAAAACGCCCCGTATATCACAAAATCACCAACATTCAGATTACTTAAGGCATAGACTATAAGATCCTTTATTCCAAGCTTTCTCAAAGGAAACGGCTTATAAAAGACAAGCGCATCCTCATCAAACATTTTAGCCGTGGCCTCGTCAACCTTTTTCTTTATCCCTGTGGAAGTATCTATATAATAATACCCCGATAATCCCCCGGGGATAAGGGCGATGGCTCTTCCGGAATCCTTAAGAAATCCCACCATGGGCCCGATGGCATCCTTATACCATCCTTCAGTGAGTTCCACTCTTCTTCTCATGATCCCGTGGGGCCTTAACATATACTCCATCTTCTCATTAAAATCGGAAAAATTTCCCGTAAGTTCCATCCTTTTGGCTCCAAAATACCTTAAGATGGCATTTACGGCATCGACCTCCTTCATTGCATCATCAAAGCTTGAGGCTATATTACTCCTGCCCTGGATCGTACCTATTATATTTTCCATCGATTCCGAGAAGAGATTTGCATCCCTGTCCCGTCTCTGTTTTATCTGTTCATCA
Source organism: Lachnospiraceae bacterium (assembly GCA_024687745.1). Lineage (GTDB taxonomy): Bacteria > Bacillota > Clostridia > Lachnospirales > Lachnospiraceae > UBA2868. The sequence continues at coordinate 15,321 of JAILEM010000152.1, read as the reverse complement.
AACCAGCCCATAATCTGTTGTCCTTTAATTACTTACTATCAGTTCTTTGTATATGCCGCCCTTTGCGAACAGCTCCTCATGTGTTCCTCTTTCCGCTACCCTGCCGTGATCCAATACTATTATCTCATCACAGTCCCTTATGGTGGACAGCCTGTGGGCAACAACTATACAGGTAACACCTCTGTCTTTTATCGATTTTATGACCTCAAATTCTGTCTTTGCATCGAGCGCTGATGTTGCTTCGTCAAGTATGACTATTGTCGGATCCTGGGCAAGTATCCTTGCTATCTCAAGTCTCTGTCTCTGTCCTCCCGACAGGTTTCTGCCGTTTTCCGTAAGCTTATGATCATAGCCGTTCTTCCTGCTCATTATCGCATCATGTATGGAAGAATCTCTTGCAGCCATTATCATCTCAAAGTCTTCTATGGAATCATCCCACATCTTGATATTATTGGCTATCGTGTCCTCAAAAAGGATTATATCCTGATCGGCGACCGCAAGTGATCCCTTGAGCACATTTCTGTCCACCTCTTTTATCGGTATTCCGTCAAAATATATCTCGCCCTCCCAGGCCTTATAAAGTCCTGCTATGAGTTTTGCCACGGTTGACTTTCCCGATCCTGAGGCTCCCACTATCGCAACCTTGCTTCCGGGCTTTAATTTCATATTGAAATCGACTATAAGAGGAGGGGAAAGCCTGGAATAACCGAAGGTTATATTCTTAAGCTCAACCTCACCCGTAAGCTTCCTGTATTCCTTTTCTTCCATTTTATCATCTGAGGAAGCATCCTCATACATGATCTCGTCCATTTCATCTATCGGATATTCCATCACATCCTCTACCCTGTCCATATCATTACGCATTGTAACGATGGATGTCGCTGCATTAATAAACGAATTGACAGGCTGCGTAAAGGATGCCAGGAACCCCTGAAATGCCAGGATCATACCTACGGTGAAGCTTCCGCGCATTACATAATAGACACCCATGATACTTATCAGGGTAGACGAAAGGAGATTTACTATCTCGGGCACGATTCCTACATATGATATCAGTTTATTCACGCTGACTTCCTGATTATTTACACTTGCCTGATAACCTGACCATTTTTCGAAATAACCGTTCTCGGCACCTGCTGCCTTAACTGTCTCTATCATCTTTATCCCATAAAGGGTAGTACTTGAAAGCTTGGCACTATCCCTTATCTGTACAGCCATTATCTCTGTCTGCTTTTTGGAGATGTACATTGAAATAAAGATATTGATCAAAATGGAAAAAAGGCCAACGCAGGTAAGCGGGACACTGTAATTAATCATGACCACCAGATAGAACACCATCATTACCGCCTGAAGTATGAGAGGTGCCAGAGTATTGACTATCTGATCCGCGTTAGATGCTATAAGCATCATCCTTCCCTGGATATCACCGGCCATTCTCTGTGAAAAGAAATGCATTGGAAGCCTTAGGACCTTCCACATATATCTGGAATTTCCCGATGCAGATATCCTTCCGTCGATCTTGAGAGAATAGATAGCCTGCAGCCATGCAGCCAAAAGTTCAAGAAAGCCCGCAAGGACCATGATGACCACAAAGGGTATCAGCCACGAGGGATTCTTCCCCGTCAGAAGTCTGTCTGCAAATACCCTTCCGAATACCGGATTAATGACATTGAAGAGGCATCCGATAAGAGTAGTAAACACGACAAAAGCAAAGGCAACTCCCGTGCCTCTTAAGCTTTTTCCGGCATAGGAAAGTACGCTCTTTTTCTTTCCAGAGGGTTCAAAATTTTCTGTAGGCTCAAACAAAAGTGCAACCCCGGTAAAGCCCTTGTCAAACTTATCCATCGTAAGCTTTACCCTTCCTCTTGCCGGATCGTTGATTATCGCATAGTCACCCTTAAAACCGCACAAAACCACAAAGTGATTGAACTCCCAGAATATGATCGCCGGAAATTCTGCCTCTGTCCTTATCGAATCGAGCTCATACCTGTATCCGCTCGCCTTAAAACCGTACTTTCTGGCTGCGATGAGTATGTTTTTTGCATTGGATCCGTCTCTTGAGACGCCGCAGTCCTCCCTTACCCTTTCAAGAGGTATCCACTTTCCGTAATATGCCATGATCATGGTAAGACAGGCGGCTCCGCACTCGAGAGCCTCCATCTGCAAAAGGCTCGGAACCTTTGCGACCTTACCGCTGACCGGTTTTTTTATCTTATTCTTGTTATTCAAAAATCCCATTATGATTCCCCCGGTCTATTTTTTCATGAGAAGATCGATAGGCTTAAGCCTGTCTATCACAATCTGACCGCTGTATACTCCCGCAGGAAAGACTTCCGATATCTTAGCTTCATAAATCCAGTCATCCTCATCAAGATTGGTCGAATATATCATATATTCATCCAGTATCTTGTCAGCATCCTTGGGCGTTGGATCTATACTCTCGATAGTATATTCCTCTCCTTCTATCTTGACCGGCATTCCGACCCTCACATCCTTAGCCTCATGTGAGATTATATAGCATACCGTTTTGGTTCCGTCCGATACTACCGAAGCATTTACGAAGGTATCAAGCTCACCTGTCACTCCCCAGATCAGGGCTCCGATAAGCAGAAGCACCACTGCTCCCAGAGTCACCCATACAGACGGTCCCGTAACCTTGAGATAGTCATTTATCTGCTCCGGCGACTGTATCCTTTCAAGACTTTCTTTTCTGAAAATACTGTTATCTGCCATTTTCTACTCCTCATGCGTCTTTCCTGGTATATTACTAATCTATTATATATTATAAGAAGATATTTTTAAACTTTTAGTTCTTTTTTTGGAAACAAAATTCTTCTCTGAAGGATGAACAGCTTCCGAGGATCTCACATCCGCTCCTCTTTGCTTCTTCCATAAAAGAAAGTATATTCTCATCAACTGCTTCACCCGGTACCATCAGAGGTATACCCGGAGGATAGCAGTATATATATTCGGCAGCCACTCCGTCTGCATACGGGACAGAAAAGACCCTTTCACCCGTAAGAGCATCTGATATATCCGAAACCGCACAGGGTAGCTCCTTAAGATATCCGCACACATCTCCCGAAGCATTTTTATAGCCCTCCTTAATACCCTCTTTAAGCCCTTCATCGATCTCCCTAAGGGCCATGGCAAACCCCTTTAGTCTCTCTGCGTCATCCCACATGGTTATCATGGCCAGTACATTGTTTCCTATGGCATATTCTGTTTCATAACCGTATCTCTTCCTCAATATCTCTGCAAGCTCCCCTGCATTTATCCCTGAAGCGGAGGTATTTATAAGAAGTTTTCCCGGATCATGCCGCATATCCGAGACCCCTTTCCCGGCCAGCCTGTTTTCGCAAAGTGCCTTTACACCTGACAGCTCAGGTATCTTCAGGCATTTAAGGCTCTCAAGCCTTCCGTAGAGCATGGAAAGCAGCTTTATATATCTCGCATCAAGCTCCTTAGCATGGCTTTCCATTATACAGGAGGTTTTATCCAGGCTAAGCATAAGGGGGTATGAGGGAGAACTCGTTTCATAGACAGACAGCTTCTCTTCAAGCCTATCTTCAATTCCGGGACACCTTATAAGTGCCTCCTTTGAGACGTGCATCCAGGCACTCTGGGTCAGTGAACACAGTGTCTTATGCGGGCTCTGTACCACGACATCCGCTCCCTGCGAAAGTGCGTCTCTGTGATCATATGTGAATCTTAAGTGTGCTCCGTGAGCCTCATCTACCAGAAGCGGTATACCATGATCGTGACAGATACGGGAAAGAGACTCTGTATCGGATAAATATCCTTCATATGTAGGCGATGTGATCACAACAAGAGACGGAAAGCTGCCCGCGGCAATGACCTCTTCTATCGCTGTCTTCAGAGTATCCGGGCGTATCTCCTTAAATATTGAGAGTTTCTCATCATATTCGGGAAGCATCCACTTTACCTTAAGGTCATTTATCTCGATCGCATGAGCTACCGATATATGGCAGTTCCTTGAAGCTATCACAACATCCCTTCTCCCGCACAGGGCAGCTATACCTGCCAGTATCCCGCAGGTACTCCCGTTAACAAGATATCTGGTCAACCCGGCTCCATAGAGCTTTGCCGTCCTTAACATAGATCCTCTTATTATCCCTCTGCTCCTGTGAAGGTCATCTGTTCCATAAACCTCTGTAAGGTCATAGCTTTCAGCATTACCCGGCAGACCGTATCCCATAAGAGATCGGTTTCTCTTGTGCCCAGGCATATGCATGGGATATATATCCTGTTCCAGATATGTTTTTATTCCGTCCGTAAGATTTTTTTTCATTGTATCTGTCCTTTTTTAAATATATAATCATTTATATAATAACAGAGGAGCTATCCTTTACCAAATTATAATCTTGATCGACCGGGAGTATAAACATATGCCAAAATTCATCAAAAAACGGGGTATAATATTATCCATTGCCGCAGTTATAGTCTTAGCGGCATTGTATTATGTTCTTTTTCTATCCCAGATATTCCTGACAGACTCATCTTATAGCAAGGATCTTACCTCAAAGCTTGATTCAACCGAAAAAGCCCTTTCCGAATCAATGGAACTTTTAGAGGAAAGCTATGAGTCCTATGACAAGATAAGCTGGAGCAAGGTAAAAATGGCTGCTTATTATGCCAAAAACGATGATTCGATCCTTTTGGGGCGCCGCTCCATGAATAAGCTCTTAACCATCCTTGATGTGGATAATGTTATAGTGATCGACTCAAAAGGTAATTATATCACTTCCGCAAACCCCGTTGATATAGATTTTACCGCCCCGGTCTTTGATCCTTTAAGAGAAACATTTGAAACCCACGAGCCGACAGAAGGTCTCTATCTGACCGACACCGAGGCCGAAGAAAGCTATATATATAATGCAATGTACGTAAGTGATGATGCCGAGATCCTCATAGTACAGAATTCGAAAGAGCTTGATGAGCTCAACAGGAATTCTTCCTCCTGGGAGAATATCCTTTCCAGAAATACCTATGGTCTTAACGGGATCAATTTTTCTATAGGTACCGATTATAAATTCCTTTACTTTCCCGATGATAAAATATTCGAAAAATCACCGTCTTACATCGGCATTTCCCAAAAGGATCTGCAGTCTGACAATCAGTTTGTCTGTAACGTCAACGGAATCGAATATATGTGCAAATCCAGATATATAGAAGCCGAAGAAGCATATGTAGTATGCGGTATAGATATCAACAATGTCCTCAGAAACATAAGTATCTCGGTCATTATCATACTCTTTATCATAGGATCCTGTATATTTCTGCAGATACTCTATGCGATGATGATCATGAGGGAGGAATACGAAGAACACGACAAGATCATATCTGTACGTGGTTTTCTTGCCCAGAAAATGTGGGGCCTGTTTCTTCTGTGCATGTGCCTTATCCTTATATTTTCCTACTTTATACAGACTCTCTTTACATTATCCATACAGCTTCTTGCCTCAAGGCAGGAGATATCCCACCTTGAGACCATCCTGAGCGAAAACACTCTTGACAATTTCAGAGTTTCGGATGATTACGACAAACGCCTTACACGGATAGCCATGATAGCCGCCGACTTTATAAACAACAACCCCTCAAAAATAAATAAAACATCATTGAAGGAGATGAAAGAGGCACTGAACGTTGAGCATATACTCATCTATGACAGTTCGGGTACAGTTACCCTCTCGGATTCATCCTATAAGGGACTTACCCTCTCAAGAGATCCGGATAATTCTTCATACAATTTCAGAAGACTTTTAGGCGGAATACCTTTTTATCTTGGAGGTTTAGATCCTGAATATCTTGAAAATCCGTACGTCTATGTAGGAGCAACCCTTGTGGATGAAAACGGTGATGTATCGGGGCTCGTCCAGCTTGCCTGCGAACCCGAGACATATTACAGTGCCTTATATATTACCCAGGATTCAAATATCCTGAGTACATTTAACGGCACAAATGACTCCTTTGCCTTTACGGTAAACAAGGAAACATTAAATTTTGACTACTATCCCGAAGAATCATACCTCGGAAAACCCGCTGTCGACTACGGGCTCGAGGAAATTGAGCTAAGAGACGGCTACAGCGGTTATATCACAATAGATAATGAAAAATACTATTCCGAATGCAGGGAATGTGAGAATTACTATCTTTTTGTTGCAGCTCCCATGTACAGGCTGCATTCCCTGTGTTTTAAGAGGATACTGGTCACGGCACTTATCGCAATGGTCTCCTTCCTCATATTCTGCACGGCGATAATATTATCCAGCGGCAACATTAATTCGCATCTCCCCGAAGTGCCGGAGACTTCAGGCAAAAAGAAAACCTTCATCGGAAGAGGTATGGATAAGCTGATAGAAAACAGTTCCGCCGAGGAAAGAATAGAAAAATATATATTTTTCATCTATATGATCATCTGTATAAGTGTCACCGTTCTTATGGCGCTTAAAGGGCATACCTATGACGAAGCCTCGATCATGTCATATCTGCTTAATCAGAAATGGGACAAAGGTACAAATATTTTTGCGGTAATATACTGCTTCTTCATAATCTGCAGAACAAGCATCATAACCGTGGTCATCTCAGCCATACTTAAGATCATGGGAAACACCTTTGACCAAAGAGGAGAGACCGTATGCAGGATGTTAAGAAGCTTTGTAAGCTATATAGCAGTTCTGGGAACCATCTTTATCTGCCTCGGAAAGCTTGGCGTACAGACAGGAACCCTTCTTGCCTCAGCCGGTATCCTTACTGCCGTCATAGGTTTTGGTGCCCAGAAGCTTATCGCCGACGTTTTGGAAGGACTCTTTATCGTATTTGAAGGAATATTCCAGGTCGGTGACATGGTAAAGGTGGACGGGTACAGAGGCATTATAAAGGAGATAGGAATAAGAACGACCACCATATTCGATCTCGATCACAATAATACAAGGATCTATAACAATACCCAGCTTGTAAGTGTGGAAAATCTTTCAAAGGATATATCCTTCTGCGATGTTGTTATCGGTACGGAATACGGTGACAGTATAGAAAAGCTTGAAGCAGTTTTTGATACGGAGCTTCCGTTAATAAAAGAAAAAATAGCTACCCTTGTGGAAGGTCCCTTTTACATGGGGGTTGATACCTTTGAAAACTCCAGTGTAAATCTTCGTTTCAGACTGTATTGTAACGAAGAGGATATGACGCCTACAAGAAGAGCCTTTAACAGGGAGATAAAGCTTATGTTTGACAGGTACGGGATCAACGTTCCCTTCCCTCAGATCGTTCTCAATCAGCGGTATTAAGGCAGTCCGGACTCGTTCAAAAGTCTTTTGCCCGCAGAACAACATAAAAAACAGCGGTCAGACGACCGCTGTTTTTTATCCTGTTTCAGTCAGAGCTCACTATCACGCCTTTATAAGACCTGATCCGGAAACCTTTTTTTCGACCTTTCCACTTAACTTTGTTCCACCTGAAGCCTCAGAATTTTCTTTTTCATTGCCCTTCTTCCTGTTTGTGGGAAATCTGAGCCCCAGATTATTCGTCGTTCTTGAATCCGAAACGACAGTAAAAACTCCACCGTTTACTTCATTAAGCTCATCATCCGAAATTATCCTGTTGTCTTTATCCATAATAAATACCTCCGTATACACCTCTAAACTGAATGCTCCGTTTACCGGAGATTTCCGGGTTTATCCTCTTTCTATTATATTATACGAGAGTTTATGCAAAAGGGCTAAGGTTTTTTCAAAAAATCGATCAGATCTTCAAAGACCTCCTCTGCCCTGCGATATCCTATATCATATGCCTGCTGCATACGATCGGGATCATGACAGATATGCCCCAGTGGCAGAGGCCCGGGAGGGGCGATCACGAAGGCTCTTCCCTCATCTTCCTCCCTGTTTATATATTCCTTCTGCTTATTGTACATTATATGTCTCTCCTGCATCGCTCTGACAAATTCAGGATACTTCTTATACTTCATCCTGATATAGGGCATTGCGGGATTTTCTTTTTTTACGTAATCCTCTGGCTTTGTAAGAACGACCACATTCTTATCATATCCCTTTTTCTGCATAAACCTTAACGGTATGGAATCGGTTATGCCTCCGTCAAGAAGACTCATCCCTTCAAGATGTACGATATTTGAAACAAGCGGCATGGACGAAGAAGCTCTTATCCATTCAAGGTCTGTCCTGTCCATATTATCGAGACGCTTATATACCGGTTCTCCGGTTTTGATATCTGTGGCCGTCACATAGAATTTTGCGGGATTTGAAAGATATGCTTCCCTGTCAAAAACATCAAGTTCAAAGGGGAGAACATGATAACAGAACTTTGCACCGTAAAGGTCTCCCGTCTTTATAAATGAACTTACGCTGCAGTATCTTTTATCCTTAGCATATATCTTATTATATCTTATCGTTCGTCCTATCTGGTGTGATTTATAGTTACAGCCAAAGCATGCACCGGCCGATACACCTGCTATACCGTCAAAATATACATCCCTCTCCATGAGATAATCCATAACTCCCGCAGTAAAAATACCGCGCATCGCACCGCCTTCAAGGACCAATCCGTTCATTTTATCTGTGTTCTCCTATAAATCCAAGCACCATGATACCGGGACCCGTATGAGCACCTATTACAGGGGTTATATCTGTGATCTCCTTAACCCTGTTTCCGCCTTCCTTCTCGATCATGGCCGCTAAGGATTTTGCCTCCTCAAAGCAGTCGCCCTGACCTATGAAATAGTCGGCATTTGAAGGATCCACAGCCATTTCCATATACTTCTTTGCAAGTGACTTTATAGACTGGCTTCTTCCCCTTACCTTGCTTACATTTTCAAGCTTTCCCTCCTCATCCACTCTGAGTACGGGCTTCAGCTGGAGTACTCCTCCGGCAAAGGCTGCCGTGGCGCTTATACGACCGCCTCTTTTCAAGTATATCAGATCATCGACAATAAACCAAACATTATATTTCATCTTGTTGTTTTCAACGTAATCTGCGACCTCATCAATACTCTTTCCCTCTTTTTTAAGTAAGGATGCTTTATAGACAAGCAGGCCCTGTCCTACGGAAGCCGTGAAGGCATCTAAGGCTATAACTTTTCTGTCGGGATATTCCTCCTCAAGCTCCTTTGCGGCAAGCTTTGCGGCATTTGGGGTATTGCTGATCCCTGAAGCCATTCCTATATAAAGGACATCCCTTCCTGCTTTAAGCTCCTCCTCAAAGGCATCATAGAAGGTCTTCATATTGATCGCGGCAGTCTTTGCCACCCTTCCCTTTTTCATCTCAGCATAAAACTGTGCAGGACTCATCTCATCGCTTGAATATTCCTTCTCCTCATCATCAAACTTAAAGGTGAGACTCCTCTTCTTGACATCCCATGATTCCAGCAGATCATTTCCCACATCACATGCCGAATCGGTATATATAACATAATCTCCCATAAAATAAATATCCTCCTGTTCAGTATTATCAAATATGCATCTAATATTTGACATTAGATTACCACGACCTTATAATCAAGTCAAGCTAAAGTAATATAAAGAATGATTCCCGCAGGATCAGTAAAATTCCGCTAACCGGCATTATTAAGATCATTATTATATAGACGTTTTTCACTGATCTGTGATATACTTTATGAGATATTTCATCTGAGAGGTATATCATGCAGAGAGAAAAGCCGCCATACGAGGAGCTGTACAAAGGATACTCTTCAAAGATCCTCTATTATTTAAAAACCAAGATAAACAACAAGGAAGAGGCCGAAGATCTTCATTCTGTCATTTTTACCAAGGCTTTCGAGAAATATGATTCATTTGACAGCAGCAAAGCTTCAGTTTCCACATGGCTGTACACGATAGCGAACAATACTGTCATAGACTATTTCAGGACCAGACACGTAAACGAAGATATAGAGGATAATCCGGATCTTCAGTCGGATAATTCCGACTTTGAAAATATATTAAACGAAGAAACCTTAAACGAACTTGCCGATGCTCTGACAAAGATCGAACCAAGGGAAAAGGATCTGATCATCCTGCATTATAATAACGGTCTCACGCTTAAGGAAACCGCTGTTAAACTCGGTATATCCTACAGCAACTGTAAGCTTATACATAACAGGGCTCTGATGGAATTAAAGCGTCTTATGAGTTTTTAATTTTATCCCTCTTCCAGATTTCATCGTATATATATATGAACAGTGGAGAAAAGCTTTGACAGGAGGCATTTATGCAGAACAAACTGAAAGCACTCTTTGATTATCAAAGATTCGAAAACAATATAAAGCTTAAAAACATTACCGATGATGTAGAGAAAAGATACTCATTAAACAGTACAAGAGCCCTTAGCGACAATGATCTGGTCATGGTCAATGCCGCCGGAGCCTTTATCGCATCACCGAATGAGGAAAAGCCCAAATAATAGCCGGGGTCTTGAGCAAAAATGTCATATAACAAAGAACTTGTCGAAAAAAAATTATTGAGATGGGAACATTATATCAGGAATTTCTCCCTTCCGGATTGGGATGATATTCCTGATATTGGTTTGTATATGGAACAGGTCATAACCTACCTGACCCAGAAGCTTAACTACCTTCCCCCCAACATGAACAAGGACGAATCCCTGATAACTCCTGCAACCATCAATAATTATGTTCGGACAAGGATAATGCCGGAACCGGTAAAAAAAAGATATTACCGTATACATCTGGCATATCTCTTAATGATATGTACCCTTAAACAGAGCCTCAGTATCGCTCTTCTTCAAACTCTTCTGCCTTCAGGTGAATCCGAGGAAGAGGTCACAAAGAAATATACAGCCTTTGTTGAAAGGCATCATATTGCAGTCGAGTATTTCGGGGATCAGATAGAACAGATGGCCGGTCCCCTGATAGATCAGGGGCTTGAATCAAAAATCTCGGCACACAGTACCGAAGATCTCATCTTCTCATCCGTCATCATAGCCGGTTTTTCAAAAATCTTCGCCCAGAAGCTCTTAGGCATAAGGGACAAGGATCTGACTAACGGAGGTCTTGTTGATTTCTCACCGCCGGTTGTGGGAAAGGACAGAAAATAAGCATAATATCATATATCAAATTTAATATCATTACCGCGTCCTGACTCTATTCTCTTTACATAGGTGTCAGGATCTTTTTTCATCTCGACCATGGTTTTAAAAGCATTCAGGACCATGGTCTCCTTATTGCAGGATGTGGGATTCTTCCCTATCTCCCTTATAAGGTTATATTTATCCATCATAAAGACATAAAGATCCGAAAGGGAATACCCTCTTATCTTCATATCATCCTTAAAGGTATGATTTCCAAGATAATAAACAAATTCCTCATAAAGCTCTCTGTCGAGGTTCATATCCGCCCAGAGTTCATCACTGAATTCGGTCGTCATGCCCGCATATTCACACAGAGAAGAATAGCCTTCATATACCTTAAGCTTGGATGTTGCTATTATAATACTCATTCTTTACTCCACACTGTAAAAAGTCTTAAGTAACATACACAGATATTCCTCGTCCTTACTTCCCATAAGCTCCCTGGCAGAATGCATCGCAAGAAGCGGAACACCTACATCTACGGTAAGCATGGGCAGGAATGATGAAGCAATGGAACCAAGCGTGGAACCTGAGGTCCCATCTGACCTGTTCACAAACTCCTTATAGGGAACAGACCCGTGATCAAGCATCTGCTTTATAACCGCAAGGGCTTCGGAATCGGTCGCATAGCTCTGAGCCGCAGCCTCCTTTACACTGACTCCGCTGTTCAAAAGTGCTTTATTTACAGGATCATATTTATTGCCCATATAAGGATGGTATGCATGTCCTACATCGACGGAGAGCATCAGGCCCTGTGAGAGCTTCTCCATATATAATGACTCCTTTGCCCCAAGTGCTTCATATATCCTCTGAACAAGGTGTGAAAGAGCCATCGACCCTGCTCCCTGCTTGGTCCTTGAACCTATCTCCTCATGGTCAAAGGCCGCCATTATATTAATGCCTGTATCTCTTGAAGCCTCCGTTATCCCCACAAGGTCAGAGAACACAGAGGTCATATTATCGAGTCTCGGAGCAGAGATAAAGTCATTGTTTATGCCCAGATAGCAACCCTGCTCACAGTTATAGACGCAGAGCTCAAAAGAGAGAATGTCCTTTTTTTCTACCCCAAGCTCCGCCGCAAGAAAGTTCATAAAATAATCCCTGTCCTGTTTTTTAAGCTCCGCGGACTTTTCCTCTTTTTCATCATCACTTAAGAGTGCCGAAGGAAGTATTCCGGATATCGGCAGCATTTCCTTCTGTTTATTGAGCTCATACCCCTTGTTTATTTCCCTGTTGATATGTATGGCAACATTGGGGATAGTCATAACAGGACGTCTGATATCAATATTTATCATCCTTGGATGCAATACATCATCACTTCGAAGCGCTACCCTCCCGGCAACGGAAAGCGGTCTGTCAAGCCAGGTATTTAAAATGGCACCCCCGTATACTTCTATGTTAACACTTGCATAACCATCAGACCTTATATCGGGATTAGTCTTTATCCTCAGACATGGGAAATCGGTATGTGCGGTAGCTATCCTCAGATCTCCCTTTAACGGATCCTTCTTACCGGCCGCAAAGGCAAAAAGGGTCGACCCGTGATGCTTTATATAATATTTTCCGCCCTTTTTAAGCTTCCATTCATCATTATAAAAAAGCTCCTTAAAGCCTTCCTTCTTAAGCTCACCGGCTGCAGCTTCAACAGCATGAAACGGAGAAACCGCCGTTTTTATAAAATCTATAAGCTTATCTGAATATGTCATCCTGATAACCTCCCGATCTTTTGATATATCCGATCTTTTGTTCATATCCTATCCTTTGATCATATACGGTCCTGTACCTGCATATCGGATACCTTTCCTTATAGTATCTGTCAGGACTCTTTTGCAAGACCCAGATCCTTAAACTCGCTTATTGAGAAGATATCATCGTTTTCATTACATAAAATGATAATATACCTTTCCTCATCCTCATAATGCCTGACAATTACCTTATCATCCAAAAGAGCCATCCTTGCATATTCGACACGAAGCTGGTCATACTTATAATCTCTTCTGATATAATCACTTGAAATTATCGCATATTGGGAATTATTCATATGATCGTTCATATCCGTCATAGAATATCTGACCTTGAACTCATCATCCTTTATATAATCTTTCAGATCCGTATTTCTTATATTTATCCTTCTTGGTTCATAATCCATAGGATATGGTTCGGCCAGCTTAAACGCATCATACTGGGATTTGGGAACCCTCATGAGCGTCTGTTTTTCCCTGTCGTAAAAGGACCAGATCGAATTTGCATTGACATACACCTCGCCATCCTCACCTAAGATAAAGAAGTTCCTGTCGCCCTCTATACCCTTTATCTTATGGGGTGCTGTCGCAGAATAGATCGTATCTCCGAGGATCGGCCTTTTCTTTATCTGTATCTGCCAGGAATTGATTATCCATATGCATTTTGTTTTATCAAGAGTCAGATATCCTGTTCCAAGCGAAGAAGACTGCATCTCCGAGACATCCTGAAAATAATTCAGTATTCCCCTGATACCGAGTCTCTTATCCTTATCCACCTCGCTGAACTTGACCTGATCCTTATGCTTAAATATTACATCATTCTCTGTGATCTTCATTTCCTATCATCTACCCGCTGTATCTTTTTTCTTTTCTGATATTTTTTCCGGACACCAGAAGTTATAGTATCATATTTTCACCTGTTTTTAAACAGATAAAAAGGGCAGATACACTGTTTCGTGCATTCTGCCCTAAGCCTTTGCAATATTCATTTGATTATTCATTTTCCGCTCCTGTTTATTTTATACTTTGTAATCAATTATACCATGTTCGGTAAGATCCTCATAAAAGCTTTCCTCTTTTCTCTCACCGCTGTGTTTACCCTTCATTCCCATGTATCCCGGTGATGTTCCGGGTGAATCATAGCTTATCGAAGGATTGGCCTCTGCTCCAAGAACCTTTAATACCTGACCGTATCTGTCTTTAAAAACCTGATCCTTCTTTTCGGCCTTTTTCTGATCTCTTACCGCTTTATCCATTATGGTATAAAAACCTGCTATCCCGACGCCCTCTCCGGGGGAACCGTTCAGATATTTCTGGATTTGTCCGGTATCGTATGCAATAACGGGCGGTGCGTTAAGCTGCGCCATATTTCCCATCATGATACCACCTCCCTGTGCTCCTATAACATCCCTGTGCTACCTGCTTTCCTTCATGATAATCCTTTTATTATTCACATATTCCCTTTCAATAATTATATCGGCATATATTATGTAAATCGTTAGTCCTATGCAAAAACCTCCCGAAGCTCTGTTTAAAGTCTGCTCCGGGAGGTCATGCTCACATTTATTTAAGGAAGGTATCATATTAAATTTTCTGCCTGTCTCTTACATGCACCTTACTGCTGTATGTTCTCCTCTTCCTCTTCATCATCCTTCTTCCTCTTGAAGAGAACAAGGAACCATCCGCCTATTGCCGAGAACACACCTAAGAGTGCAGCCATGAATGCATTTCTGCTATGCTGTTGAGCATGCGCTTTTGCAGCTAAAGGAACAGCATCGCCTTTAATCGTTACAAGTCCATCTTTGATACTGTTATCTTCAGTGATAAGATCACCCTCTTCAGGTGCTGCTACCCTTACACCGAGTACTCCTTCTTCATCTTCATCTACAGCTGCCTGACCATCTGTAACTCCGGCCGTAGCGGTTGTCTCAACTGCTGTTCCGACACCCTGTGTGAGAGCATCACCCTCTGCAAATGCCGCAGGTGTCATAACTGCTTCAGCTGCTTCGCTGACCGCACCGCCTATAGCACTAAGGGCATCCGATACAGCCTCACCTGCTGCTTCAAGTATGGTGCCTGATGCTGCCTCTGTCACAACAGCTGCGGTTTCCTCTGCTGCTGCAGCGGTTGTTCCTGTAGCTTCGGCTGCTTCCGTGGCTGTGGTAGTAGTAGCTGCTGCTTCTGTGGAAGTTGTTTCTTCTGTTTCTGTGGCGGTTACCGCTGCTGTGGTAGTAGCAGCTGCTTCCGTGGCAGTTGCTGCAGTCTCAGTGGTTGCTGCTTCTGTGGTGGTTGCTGCTGCTTCCGTCGCAGTTGCTGCGGTGTCAGTGGTTGCTGCTGCCTTATCTACTGCTTCTTTGGCCTCTTCTGCAGCCTTCTTTGCCGCTTCTGCTTCAGCAAGAGCCTTCTCTTCTTTTTCTTTTAATGAATTGGCACTTGACTGAGCCTCCTGTGCGCTCTT